>JARYLZ010000151.1 GCA_029907355.1 Bacteroidota bacterium
CCAGGATTACGGGGACCCGTCAAACGCCTTTCTCGAGATCCCCCAGCACGGATTCGAGAAGCGGTGTCGACTCCCCCTCCGGAAAGCGTCTCACCCAAGAGCGGAACACCTCGAGGGCCGCATCGGCGAGGCGGTCGTTCCACCTTCCGCGCGAACGCTGCATCATCGCGGCGAAAAGCCGGTGTACCTCGGGGTGCGAAACATCCTCGAACGATTCGAGGAACTCTGCCAGCGCATCGTGAATACCGTAAAACGCCGCTGCGCGCAGGGCGAAGGCGATGCCCCGCGCAACGCCCTCGTCCGCGACGGCCTCGAAGGTCGGTCTCACGAGACCGAGCGCTCTCGCAGTACGAGGAGCGTCGAGGGGGATGACACCGGCAGCGACTTCCAGGGGGAGGAGTTTGCGGTATAAATGCTTGTCGAACGCACACGCCAGGAGGAATGCGTATTCCTCGTCGAAGGATCGCACGAAATGTTCGCGCAACGCGTATATGATGAGATGCCGGGCGTTCACCCAATCCACGCTCGCATCGAGCAGCGGGACCATGGACGCGGCTTTCTGCGGCTGTTCCTTCACGTAGAAACCGAGCACCATGGCGGCGAGTTTCCGCAGGTGGATCACGCCGTGTTGGAAACTCGACTCGACGGAATCCGCCGTGTCGTGCGGAAGACGGACGAAATGGAGCGGGGCCACGTCCCACAGCCATGTCGCGAACTCGAAACCGTTGGGCGGCAGTCCCGCAAATCCCTGGCAGAACGCCCGGGCGATGCGGTGGGTCAGCTCGGGGATCGCAATACCTTCGTTTTTCCCGCCTCCGAATCGCTCGAACTGTTGGATGATATCGGAGAGGACGTGCTCGAACTCGCCCGCGATGACGCGCTGGCTGTTTGTGATATTCCGCGCCAGGATCGCCTTCAGGAGCGGATCATCGAGCGTATGGATCATTCCGTGTTTCGTCATGGTTCGTTCCATGATCGACGCGACTCGCGCCATTGTACCGGAGGCTTTTTCCTTCACCCCGGCGAGACCCTTCCCCGTAAATACTCCCTTTATCCCGGCGGACGCTTCGTTCGTTCCCGGCGCCTTTACGGCTCGATGGAATATGAGTCCCGACCGGACTGCGTATACGTCAGAAATATACGCATTCCCCATCTTTTCCCGAGCGATCGCTTGTCACCCGACAGGGAATTTCCCGCGGGCTCGTGCCCGGTCAATACTTCACTTCTATCTCAAAAAAATGATGCGAAAAACATTTCCCGTGAAAAGCGGTTGTCTTCCACGGGAATCCCATTTTCTTTTTCTTTCACTTTCTATGGGCTCTCGGAGATTTCCGAATTCCATTTCCAGTGTGAACCCATGAATATTCTTGAATGCAAAATTTTTTAACATAATATATACGAACGCACTTATATCGTTGTTAATATATGATATACGCGCATTTGTTCATCTGTTTAAAAACTTTATACGGGCAAAGCGGCAAAATGTTAAAAAACATACCACCAAAGAAAATGCCTTACGTACCACGCCGAGAGTCTTTGGATATCTACGGTTTTCTTGCGGTTCGTGGTGAAGATGATGTGAAGAATGGCCGATAATAAATCCTTGATAATAAAGATGATATAATAAGAACGTTGATCGTCGTCCGATCATCAAACGGTAAAACATTATATTAGGGGATTTCGGCATGGAAAATGCTGATAGTGTAGGTGTTCGAAAAGAGACTCAACGGATTCATCATTTCAAACGAAAACCGGAGACAGACCATGGAACCCAAAGTATTTCTCGTCGACGATGAAGCTTCCCTCCGTCGGACCCTTTCGCTGGGTCTTCTTCAGAAGGGGTACGAAACGGAACCCTGCGAGAGCGGCCTCAAGGCATTGAAGACTCTCGAGACGTACAAGGAGAACAATACGGCATTCGACTACATCGTCCTCGACGTAAAACTCCCCGACATCGACGGGGTCAAGCTCCTCAAGGTCATCAAGCAGCAATACCCCGACGTCCCCGTCGTTCTCATCACGGGCTACCGCCACGACGCACTCGTCGAGGAGGCGCGGATCGCGGAAGCGGATGCGTTCCTCGAGAAACCGTTCACCGCCGACGACCTGGCCTCGGTGCTTGCGAAGATATCTCCGCGGAAGAGCGAAGGGCGTGCAGAGGGGGTCGAAACGATCGCCCCGAAGACGGAGCAGAAGACCGCCAGCATGTACGCGGCCTTGAAGTTCGACGAATCGGCCGACCTGCTCGAGCTGTACCGCGACCTTTATTTTCACAAGAATGTTTTATATTGCGACGCCACGAAAGGGGATTTCGACCTCGTCCTCCTCCTCCAGGCGAACGCACCCCACATGTTGAACGAGGTGGTCCAAGATAACATCATGAGGCTTCCCGGTCTCTCGGAAGCCGTGACGATGCCCGTGGAAACCCCCATCGTCGAAGAGCAGGTGAATCGCCTCATGGCGACGGTCGATCGTGCGCTCGGGCGGGACCGGGCCGGCGACGTGTTCGAGAACAAGCGCACGTCGCGGGGCGGCGCCTCGTCTTACGTATTCCTCCAGGTCGAGAAGGAAAAACTCGACACGATTTACCCCTCTCTGTACTTCAACGACCATGTCGTATACTGCGATTACGTGAAGGGCCGCTACGATATCGTGCTCCTCATGAAGGGGACGAGCTTCACGCACATCGACGATATCATCCGTACGCAGATCCGGCCGCTGGACGGTGTGCTGAAAATCAAGGAATGTCCCATCATAAACTTCTTCGAAAGCTGACACAGGACATCACTGCATGGACGGAAACGAAAACCTTCACAGGAATCGAGCGTCGGCGAGCATACCGGAATTTCCAATCGACCTCTGGCGTCACGAAGAAGGGGAAATGGGGGCACTCATTCCCCTTCTTCAGTCTGCGCAGGAGACATACGGCTACATCCCGGAGCACGCCATCGATCACATCAGCGAAATCGTCAAAATTCCCGCCGCCGATATCTACGGCGTCATCACGTTCTACGCGCAGTTCCGCCTCAAGCCCCTCGGGAAGTACGTCATCAAGCTCTGCGACGGGACCGCATGCCACGTCAACGGGTCGAAGAACCTGCTCAACGCCATTCAGGACGCCCTGCACATCACGGAGGACGAAACGACCGACGACGGGTTGTTCACCCTGCAGAAAGTGGCATGCCTCGGTTGTTGTTCTCTCGCGCCGGCGATCATGATCAACGAAGAGACGTACGGGCGCCTGAATGCGAAGAAGATCCAGCAGATCCTGAAGGACTACGCCCACCGGTCGAAAGAAGCGGCGGCCGCATAACGCACCTCTCGTGGAGTGTCGGATGAAAACCATCAAAGTCGGAATGGCCACCTGCGGTGTTTCCGCGGGCGGCGCCAAGGTCTTCAAAGCCTTGCAGGACGAACTCGCTGCGCGGAAGCTCGACGTCGCGCTCAAGGAGACGGGCTGTATCGGCATGTGTTATCACGAGCCTCTCGTCGAGGTCACGGACGGGAACGGCACCTCGTATTTCTACGGCAACGTCACCGTCGACCGCGTGCCCAAGC
>JARYLZ010000152.1 GCA_029907355.1 Bacteroidota bacterium
GGGATGTACGGGAAATCCCTACCTGATGGTTTCGACGAACCGGCGGCTCGGCCTCCCGACGAGTCGAGCCGTGACCGCTGGTAACGCGCGAACAGGGAGTGGTGGGAACGTCACCCGATGCGGTACGACTGACGACAATCCATCCAAGCCGAAGAACTCACCATCCCGTTTTTCGAAGAACACGACCGGCGCCACTTCGATGCCCTCGCAAAAGCCCTACCCTGGCGGGAGACGCCCTTCGACGATCTCATCGATTTCAACCGGTTGATAGAACAAGACATGGTGCAAATCGGCATCGGAACGGGACACCCGTGCATCTCTTTTCCGTACGGCCCGAATCCGTCACCGGCTTCGACAGGCATGCCGTACGTAGTACGAAAGAACGGTTCCGGTTGTACGGTTTGCCGGCAAAATCATCATAATAGATTCCGAGCGGGTCAGTTTCAGGGACGACCGATTCGACATGGTTTGGACCTGGGGTTCGTTCCGCCACTCATCGGATACCGAAGCGGTGTTCGATGAGATATTCCGAGTCCTTCGACCGGGAGGTCGTGCGGTGATCATAGTGTTTTACAGGGACTGGTGGGTCTATTACACGGTCGGCCTGATTTTCCTCGACATTCTTCGCGGCGACTGGTTCAGGACGCGGTCGCTCCATGCCGTTATCCAGCGCCATGCCGATGGAGCGCTCCCGAGGTTTTACACCTCACCCCTGTGGAAGAAAATCGTCGAACCGCATTTCGGCATCGAAAAAGCATTTGTGGCCGGTAACAAAGCAGAGATTGTGCCGCTCCCGGACGGGAAAATCAGGCGGGCGGTCCTCGCATGCATACCGGACACGATCGCCCGCTTCATGCATAGGAGGTTGCGGATGGGAGCAATGCTCGTGTCCGTATTCCGACCGCGTAAAACGGAGTCGACGCCGCCGACCACGGCCGACAGATCGACAAGGGAAGAGGAGGGGGAATGTTGAATTCCGTGAACGAACATGTCGCGGGGATTAATGGCAGCAGGGCGTTTACGGGAGAGAACCCATTTATCCCAATCCCTATCCGCTGCTTCGGTACGAGCTCGATGATGAGGGCGAAGACGCACCGTAGCCGCTCGGTAGCATGCTCCATATACAGCACAATGCTGGAAGAAGAGGGATATACCGATCTTCGGATCCTTCTCGGATTCATGTTGAGGAAAGAGGTCGATACGTGGGGACACCGGGACACGTCTGCAGGTGATGGGCAGTTTCCCTCCCTGCATGGGAGAATACCGATTCGTGAAACGCCGTCCGGATATGCATGGGGAGCATATCCGTCCGTGGGGAGCCGTTCATGTGCGGGATAGCGGGAATATTCGCTTACCACTACGCCTCGCCCGACGTCGACCGGGATGAGCTCCGCCGTATGCGCGACCGCATGAGACGGCGCGGGCCGGACGGGGAAGGCGAGTGGTACTCTTCCGACGGGCGCGTCGGCCTCGCGCATCGCAGGTTGGCGATCATCGACCTCAGCGGGCGAGCCGCCCAACCGATGGTTTCCGCCGAAGGCCGCACCCTCATCGTCTACAACGGCGAGATATACAACTACCGGGAGCTCCGAAAGAAACTCGAAGCCAAGGGGTTCCTCTTCAAGACGGAATCGGACACGGAGGTCCTTCTCTCTCTATGGGAAGACAAGGGCGAACGAATGTTCGAGGATCTGCGCGGGATGTACGCCTTCATGATTTGGGATGACCTGCGGGGCGAGTTGATTCTCGCGAGGGATCCTTACGGCATCAAACCGCTCTACTATGCGGACGACGGCTGGTGCTTCCGCGCCGCATCGCAGGTCAAGGCATTGCTCGCCGGCGGGAAAATCTCCCGCGCTGCCGAACCTGCCGGTATCGTCGGGTTTTTCCTGATGGGAAGCGTACCCGAACCGTTCACGACGTACGCCGCAATACGCGAACTCCCCGCCGGTTCCTGGATGCGTGTGACGAAGACGGGGGCATCGGAACCGGTGCGCTACCACAGCATCGCCGCAGTGTGGGCGGAAGCCCGTCGCCGTCTCAGACCGCAAACCGAGGAAGACGCCCATGCGCGCGTGCGGGAGGCGCTGGCCGCGTCCGTGAGGTACCACATGGTCGCCGATGTTCCGGTCGGCGCGTTTCTCTCGGCGGGTATTGACTCGAGTGCCCTCGTGGGTCTCATGCGCGACGCGGGCGTAGAAGACATACGGACCATGACGCTCGGGTTCACCGAGTACGGGGGCAAGCACGATGACGAAACACCTCTCGCGGCTGAAACTGCCGAACGGTACAGGACACGTCATACGATGCGCCTTCTCGGAGCGGAAGAGTTCCGCCGCGACCTCGAGGACATCTTCGACCTGATGGACCAACCCAGCATCGACGGTGTCAATACGTATTTCGTCAGCAAGGTGGCAGCGGAATGCGGCTTGAAGGTCGCACTCTCGGGTCTGGGAGGAGACGAGCTGTTCGGAGGGTACAACTCGTTCGACGATATCCCGCGCTGGGTCCACGCGTTCGCGGTCCCATCGCGCATCCCTTTTCTCGGCACCGTCGTCCGCAGGGCATACGGGCTGCTCGGCGGGGCGGGAAAGCGTTCCCCGAAAGCCGCGGGAGCGATCGAGTTCGGGGGGACGTACCCCGGAGCGTACTACCTCCGCCGGGGCTTGTTTCTCCCATGGGAGCTCGAGGAGTTCCTCGACCCCGAGATGGTGCGGAGCGGGTGGGAACGCCTATCCCTCCTCACGCTTCTCCGTTCGGCCATGGAGCCCGATCCGGGGACGCCGTTCGGAAGGGTCGCGGCGCTCGAGGCGGGGGTTTACATGAGGAACCAACTCCTCCGCGACACCGACTGGGCGGGGATGGCGCATTCGGTCGAACTGCGCGTCCCCTTTGTTGATGCCATGCTGCTTTATGATCTCGCACCTGTTCTGCTTGCCTATGGGCCTCGCCTCCGGAAAAAACTCCTCGCTCTCAGCCCCTCGTCCCCCCTGCCGGAAAAACTGTCGAACCGGCAGAAAACGGGTTTCCAAGTGCCTGTCAGGGAATGGCTCGAAGGCGGGGCGGCGGACGATGCCTGGCGCGAAATCCCGTCCCTGCGACGGGAAGGTTGTCCCTGGGCGCGGAGATGGGCGTACTGCGTGTCCAGGCGCTTTGGGCTCGTCTGAAACGGACTGTGGAGGGTTGAACAGGACCGCTCGGAGTACACCGGGTGGAAGGGTAACGACAGAACGGTCCTTTGGGATGGTGAAGGCATGAACGATTTTCGCCGACGACTCTATGAACAACCTCCCGTCGATGCCGGCGAGGGAACGGCGAAGGGAAATGAACGGTCGGGAAGAAAACGCGAAGATTTTTTCGAGTACGCGATATTCCCATTCCTTCGCGATATTCCCCGCCATGCCCGGATTCTCGAGATCGGGTGCGGCTCGGGCGAGTTTCTCGAGTATATGCGGAAAAAAGGGTACGAATGCATCCGGGGAATCGATATCTCGGCGGAACGCACCGCGCAGGC
>JARYLZ010000153.1 GCA_029907355.1 Bacteroidota bacterium
GTCGAGCGGTACCTATACCTACCGCCTCGATACCCCCCAGTTCACCAAAACTCTCCGCATGGTCCTCGCACGGTAACTCGTCATATCAACACGAAAACGCTCCCCGGGAGTAATCCTGGGGAGCGTTTTCGTTATCTTTTCCTAAGCCAAGCGTGCAAATATTTCATTTACATCCGGAAAAATGCTTGATGTCTATTTTCATCTAACGCATTTTCACAACGGAACGTATCCCGGCACGGCAATAAAAACAAAAAGGAGATCGCCTCGATACGTTGGTGAAAAATTTGACATTGCGAACAAGAAAGGGATGAGTCTGTGAATACCGGTCAAATGATGTTGGTTATCGGGGCATTCATGCTTTTCGGTGTCGTGCGAGCGAATTTTCAAAGGCTTGAGTTCGAGAGCGCTCATGTCATGGGTTCGAACGGCACGATGCAAACGGCCGTCACGATCGCACGTTCGATGATCGACGAGATTACCCAAAAACCATTCGATGCTTGCTTCGCAAACAACCCGACAAAAACCGTTTTCCGCTTGACCGATTTGACATCGTGCGGGTCGGGGGTCGGGGAATATTACCCAAATTTCAATGATTTAGATGATTTCCATGGGAAAACTTTCATGAGCCCCACATCTCCCACCGCCACACCTACGACGGTACCACGATGCCTGTGGGGGACGGAGGGGTATACCGTGCAGATTCAGGTCCAATACGTGAGCCAAACGTCCCCGGATGTCGTGTCCGCCACGCCGACCTGGGCGAAACGCATCACAGTGACGGTAACAAGCGCCTATTCCGATTTCCCCCTCACAATGACCCACGTTGTGACATACTGATATGAGTGCACATCTCGACATCGTCGGTTCGATCATCATTGCCGGCATGCTTCTTTTCGGCATTGCACAGTACCACGCAGACCGGCAGGCGGCGCTGGTCAATGTCTCGAGCCAATCGTCCAACCAGCAGTACCTGGAATCGGCTACATCCCTGCTGATGTTCGATCTCCGAAAAGCGGGGTACCGAGTGCAGTCAGGCAACGCTTTCCTCGTGTGCGAACCCACCCGTGTCGTATTCCGGGGGGATCTGGAGAACGACGGAAAGGTAGATACGGTCACATATATCTGGCGCGGCGCGGTTACCTATACACCGAACCCACGAGACACGCTCCTCTGGCGGCTCGTCAACGTTCCGGCTGCGATGTCGATGACGGGATCGTCTCTCGGACGTGGCTCCGACCTCGGAATCGTGGGGCTGAGGTTTCGCTATTATACGTCGACCGGAGCGGAGACGACAACCCCTTCTGCGGTGCGAACTGTCCGTGTGACGCTTCAGATCCAGAGCAGGTATCCCATCGGCGGCGAGTACCAAGAAATCTCATCCGATTTTCGCGTCACCCCGAAGAACATCGGTCTATAAGGGGGTATAACACCTCAAGTCGGAGGATAACATGGGTCAGCAATCGATGATACTCGTGATCATGACATCGCTCCTGCTCGGAGGGGCCGTCATGGCATTCATGGGGGAGTGGGACACGTCGACGAACACGACCACGCGGCAGTTCAGTGAGGAACACGCGCTGAACGTCGCCAACAGCGGCATGAACCTGGCCGTTTCACGCCTGCGGCAGAACAAGCTGTGGCGCGCGGGCTTTACGAATCTGGCCGTCGGCGGAGGAACCGTCACGGTCGGTATTACTGACCTCGGCGTGGACACGGTGCGCGTAACGTCGACGGGCACGTACAACGGCGTTACGCGTCGTGTCGTTGCGGTCGTGAGACTGGGGAGTATTTTCCCGACCGTCCAGAGTGCTCTCGCCGTGTATGGGGACTCGGTGACATTCACAAACGCCGGGAAATCTTTTCTTTTCGACGGCAGCGATTACAAAGCCGACGGCGTCACACTCAGCGGGAACCCCCCGGTATGGGGTCTTGGGGTTCAACAAGACAAAATCGTCGATTATCTGAAGAATCAAATCACGTTGGACGGCGTCGCGCCGAATGTCCTCGGATTGGGGAGTACGCCGAGTGTTGGGAAATTCACGGCAGACAGCATCAAGGTTTTAAGGGATTTCTATAAAGGGATGGCGACGCGCGTGTTATCCGCCGGGAAATACAGTGGGAATGCCGTGATCGGGACCCTCGCAGCCCCGGAAATCTGCTATATCCCCGGGAATCTCGAGTGGGACGGGACCATCACCGGTGCAGGCATTCTCGTTGTGGACGGTCAGCTTCTCCTGAAAGGAAAGGTCTCGTGGTCGGGAATCGTCATCGCTGTCGCGGGGGGGCTGACACTCGACCTCGGTGCGAGCGGTACGCCTGCCTTGCTCGGGACGACGTTGGTGGGGAACGATAATCCCCTCCGCATCACGAATGTCAAAGTGAATGGGAATCCTTCCGTCAAGTACAGCTATGAGGCTGTCGCGACGGTTCTTGCGAACCTCGACTTGCTCAGGGTGCAAATTCTCTCATATTACGAGTAGAGCGGTTTTTCCCAAAACGTTCCCAACCCTTTCGGACTGGGGAAGCTACTCGTTTCACCGCGATATCGTATTCCTCGTTCCCATCCCCTATATTCCCTCGTCGGAAGTCAGGATCGAGGAAAGGTTTGAAGACCTCGCCGTATATCGGCGGGGCGGTGATGGGGGGTAAGAATCCGTTGGTTTCGAAAGGGCGGATGCAAAGAATACTCGACGGTCCACGGCGATATTTCTCGCTAAGGGGGATGTTCGCCTTAGCTGTCCTCTTTCTCGGGAGTCCGTTTGCCCATCTCTCCGCCCAACCGGTTCTTTCCTTCCGTTCCATCTCCGTTTCCGACTGGCCGATCGTTCGGCTCCATTTTTCGGTGAAATGCAACGGCCAGTGGACGCGGAACTTCACCAGACAGAATTTCCGTGTCCTCGAGGATAGCGCGCTCATCGGGGATTTCGAGCTGTTCTGCCCCGAACAATTACGGCGTTGCCCGATATCCGTTGCCCTGGCGCTCGACGCGAGCGGAAGCATGGGCGGGGAAAAAAATTTCCAGACGCGGACTGCGGCGAGACAGTTCGTCGATCTGATGGACGGGGTGGACGATTATGCCGCGGTGATCTGGTTCAACGACAGCGACACGCTGGTCCAACCGATGACGAACGACAAAGTATTGTTGCGCCGCGCAGTAGACAGCCTGCCTGCCGTCGGGACGACCGCCCTATGGGACGCGACGTGGTCGTCGATCCGCGAACTCGTCACGAACGGGAACGGGGTCGACACCTGCGGTGCGGTTGTCGTGCTCACGGACGGCAACGACAATTCGAGCACGCATACCCTCGGCGAACTCATCACGTATGCGCTCGCCATGCATGTGCGCGTCATCACCGTCGGGATC
>JARYLZ010000154.1 GCA_029907355.1 Bacteroidota bacterium
GGGGACGCTCCAGGGAAGTTTCCGCCCGCACGCGGAAGACGATGCGAGGGTGGAGAGCGGCGTCGAGGGGCGGGACACCCAGCGGCGTGCGGAACGTGACCGGTACCTCGAGACCGGGGGGAAGGCGGATTTCGCCCATCTCGGCGTCGTCGACGAGCATCACGGCGGTGAAGCGTCGGAGCGGCATGCCGGTCTCCGCGTCCTCCAGCACCCCCTGGGGGGAACGGAGGACGATGTCGCGCGGCGTCGTGTTGGACAGGACGACGTTCATGACGGCGTGGCAACGCGGGCGGGCCCCAGGCATGAAATCGTTCCACACGAGCACCTCGCGGTGCACGGCGCGTATCTCTTCTTCGATGGACGCCGGGGCGGCGCAGGCGGCGAGCAGGATCGTTCCGAGAATCGCAGCGGCGCTATTTGAAAACGACCGGTACAGAGCCACTGACAACCTCCGTCCGGTAACCGTCCGTGGTCTGGAAGTTCAATTGCACGGCGGCGGTCGTGGGGGACGCCCCGGGGAACGCCTCGAGCTCCGGGGGCGTGATCACGGTGAAATCCTTCACCTGCTTGGGGAGGAGCTGTCCCGTGGAGATGGTCCCGTAGGACTGGGGGATGATGGGGCGGAAACGGGCGAGCGCCTTGCCGGTCCCTGCGTCGTAGATCGTGCCTTCGAGGAAGGCGACGTTCATGGCATGCTCGGTGCGGTTGACCAGCTGGACGGTGATCTCCGCCGCGACGGATGTTTTCCCGTCTTTTTTCTCCATGGTCACCGAGATCGGCCCGTACAGGATGGAAAGCGATTCCGTGCTGACATCCTCGGCGCAGCCGCACAGCAGGATCCCGAGCACGCTCACGATGCAGAGAGGGGAGAGGAAACGTTCGTTCATGAGCCCGTGCGTGTTCTATGAGGTGGGAGATGGAATTCGCGCTGCGAACAACGCGTCAATATACCGAACATGGTCTGGTTTGTCAACGCGGAGGGCCGCCTTCGCCGAACCGGATGCCGCCCGCTCGCGGGCGGCGGGGCATGCGCAGCGGCGGGAAAGGGCGTTGCATCGCCTTTCCCCCCTGTCGTACATTGCCGATGGTCCGAAGATGAGCCGGGATACTCACGCATGACACCGATCGACCCGCGCGGCCGGGATTGCCGGTTGTTCACCGGTTACAAGCCGTGCCGCCCCGGTGCGGAGTGCACGGACGAATGCCGGGACCGCGTCCCTTTCGGGACGCGCGTGCTGATCGTGAACCTCGACGCGCTCGGCAATGTCCTGATGACGACCGCCCAGCTCGCGGGTGTCAAGCGGGAATGGCCGGAGAGCACGGTCGTCTGGCTCACCGCGCCGGAAGCCGTTCCCCTCCTGCAAGGCAACCCCTATCTCGACGGCGTGTACGCCTGGCACGACGAAAACCGCATGGTTCTATCGGCCCAGCGTTTCGACGTCGTCCTCAACGCCGACAAGTCCGTGCGCGCCTGCGCATTCACCGCCTCGCTGGATTGCCCGGACGTCAGGGGTTTCACACTGTCGCATCTCGGCCAGATCGTCCCGGCGAACGACGGCGCGGAATACGCGTACCGGCTGGGTCTCGACGACCGGCTGAAGTTCCGCGTGAATAAGAAAACCGGTCAGGAGATACTCGCCGAGGCATGGGGGCTCCCGTACCGGCGGGACGAGTACGTCTTCCGTCTCACGTCCGAGGAAGAGGCATTCTGCACGCGCCTGCGGCAGGAGTGGGGGCTGGACGGTGCGACGGTCGTCGGTCTGAACACCGGCTGTTCGAACCTGTTCCCGAACAAGAAGATGACCGTCGGCCAGCACGTCTCCCTGATCGAGCGGCTCGCCGGTCGGGGCGGTCTCGTCTTCCTTCTCCTCGGGGGGAGGGAAGACACGGCGCGGAATGCGGAGATCGCGCGCCGGGCGTCGGCGAGCGGGGCCCGCGTGATCGAGACGCCCACGACAGAGGGACTGCGGCGCGGCGCGTGTTACGAGAACCTCGCAGATATCGTGGTGACCGGCGACAGTTTCGGCATGCATCTCGCCATCGCTTTACGCAAGCACGTGGCGGCGTGGTTCGGATTGAGCTGCTGGGAGGAAATCGACCTCTACGACCGCGGCGTGAAATTCCACCCCGACGGACTGGCATGCGCACCGTGCTGGCAACGGGTGTGCCCGCACAACCTCGAGTGCATCGCGGCGATCGACCTCGAAGGCATCGCGCGGGAGGTGGAAGCCTTCGCGGATGCGCGGGCCGCGGAAAGGGGGGCCGCGTGACGGCGATTCCCCTGAAAAATCGCCGACGGCTGGTCATCGGCTCCCTGTTCCTGTTCGCCGCTGCGGTCTTCGTGATCGCCGCCTTTTTCCGGTCGCCGTTCCTCGAATCGCTGTTTCACCCGAAACGCCTTCCGGAACTGGCCGGTACCTGGAAAAACGCGAACGGGGAGACGATCGAACTCCGCCGCGACAGCACGGTTCTGCTCGGCATGGTCGGCGTGGACGGCGGCATCAACGCGCGTTTTTCCGTGCACGGGGATACGCTGATCGTCACGACGGCATTCGACGAGGACGATCTCGGCCGCTACCGGAAACGGTATGATTTCCTCGTCACGCCCGTGCCCGCGCTGGAACCTCTCTCGATCACGATCGAGCGCGGCGGGGATTTCGAGACGCTGTACCTCCAGGAGCTGGTGCAGCACATGCGGAAACCCCGTTCGAGTTTCACCTTTCACCCTGTCCGGAAATGACCCATGCGACCGTTCCCCACCGTCCGTCCCATCATCGCGCCCTCATTCCTCTCCTGCGATTTTTCCCGCATCGGCGAAGAAATTCTGCGCATGGAGGAGGCGGGAGCAGATATGCTGCACATCGACGTCATGGACGGCCGTTTCGTCCCGAACATCACCGTCGGGCCGGTGGTCGTCGAAGCGGTCGCGCGCTGTGCCCGCACCCCGATCGACGTCCACCTCATGATCGTGGAGCCGGACCGGTACATCGAAGCGTTCGCCGGCTCTGGGGCGGACGTATTGACCGTGCACTGGGAAGCGAGCCCGCACGTGCACAGGACCATCGAGGCGATCCACGCGCGGGGGATTGCGGCCGGCGTGAGCATCAACCCCGCCACGCCGGTGTCGGTCCTCGAGGATGTTTTGCCCTTCGTCGATCTCGTGCTCGTCATGTCCGTCAACCCCGGTTTCGGCGGCCAGGAATTCATCCGGCATTCCCTCGAAAGGCTGCGGAAGCTGAGGGCGCTCCTGAAGGAACGCGGGTTAAGCGACGTCCTCGTGGAAGTGGACGGAGGCGTTAGGGGGGAGAATGCGCGCGACCTCGTCACGGCAGGCG
>JARYLZ010000155.1 GCA_029907355.1 Bacteroidota bacterium
CGACGTGGTCTTGCCCGACGATTTCCCCGAATGTGGTCGGGCGATACTTGCGCGCTGTGACGAGGTAAGACATCGAGGGCGTCGATTCGAATGCGCATCGAAAATACGGAGGGCGGGAGAGGAATAAAAGCGCGGGGATGCCGACGCATCGCGTGCGCCGTGTACGACGCGCCCCGCCGTGTACCCCGTCGCCATTTTCCGTAGATTCGTCGGTGGAGTGTGTATGTCCCGGTTGAAGATCGACACGGTTGCGCGCGTCGGAAATATCCTTCGCGGAGAAACGGCTACCCTTGGGCCGGGTCGGTGCCGGAACCCGCGAGATGCCGTTTCCCGCTCCATGACCGCCGTACGGCGGGCGGGGAAGCGGAGAGGAGGTCAAGGCGCGTGCACGGCGGACCTGGAACGATGCGTCGATGACACAGGGAGAGCGGCGTGAGCACGGTACGCGATACCATGCGGCGAATGCAACGCGGACGCGCACTCATGGCGATTCCGTCTGCGTTGCGCACGGGGGGGCGCGGAGAGACGCGTCCGCCGCGCGTCTGCATTTTCCGCACGGACCGGATCGGGGACGTCATTCTCACCCTCCCCGCGGCGGAAGCCGTCAAGCGCGCGATTCCGGACGCCCATGTCGCCTTGTGCGTCCAGGAGTACACGGCCGATCTCGCACGCCTCTCCCCTTTCGTGGATGAGGTATTGACCGTTGCCGGCCGCGATGTCGTAAGCGAACTGGGCGGTTTTATCCGCCTGCTCAGGAGGAAGAAATTCGACCTCGCGGTGTTCGCGTACCCGCGGCCGCGCCTCGCGTGGGCAGCATTCCGTGCAGGGATTTCCATGCGCTCGGGAACGGCATACCGTTGGTACTCCCTGCTGTTTACCCATCGGGTCCGCGAACACCGGAAAAGCGCGGGGAGGCACGAACGGGATTACACCCTCGCCCTGCTCGACCGGCTCGGCATCCCGACGCGGCCGTTCCCTCAACCGCGTCTGGAGATCCCCGGCGAACACCGACAGCGGGCTGCAGAGGTCGTCGCGCGGCATCTCCCATCCTCCGTGAGCCGCTTCGTCGTCCTTCACCCGGGGAGCGGGGGATCGGCGAAAGAGTGGGGTCCGGGTCGTTTCGGGCTCCTCGCCGCCCGTCTCGATTCGGATTGCCCCGATGTCGCCGTGCTCGTGACGGGCACGCCGGACGAGAGGCCGATCGTCGAGGCCGTCCGGGAAGCGTCGGGCGGTAAAGCGATCCCCCTCGACGAACATCTCCCCTTGCCCGTATTTGCCGCTCTCCTCGAACAATCCGTATTGACTGTGTCGAACAGTACGGGACCGATTCACATCGCTGCCGCGTTGGGGGTGCCCGTTGTCGGTCTGTATCCCTTCGAGCGTTCATGCAACCCGAGGCGCTGGGGACCGCTCGGCGAAAAAACGGCGGTTCTGACCCCCCCGAAAGAACCGGAATGCCCGGCTTGCCTCCAGGAGCATTGTCCACGGCATGACGACATGGCGCGCATTGCCGTCGCGGACGTCTTCACCGCCGTCCGATCACTGTTATGATATTTCGGCATGAAATTCGCTTTCTTTAGATCGATAAACGTTTTTCTTCTTCCACCGGAAAAATTTCATGATTCATCGCAAGGTCTTTCGAGTCGTTGTCGTCGTTTCCGTACTGTGTGTCCTTTCCGCTCTCCTCGCCCAGGATCGTCCTCCAGCGGGGGCGCAAGGGTCACGGACCAGCGAAGGGAACATCCCCTTCCGCAAGATCGAGCACCAGGCTTTCGATGTCGGGGAAGAGCTGTTTTTCGACGTGAATTACGGTTTCATCACGGCGGGCACGGCGCGCATGGCCGTTCCCCGTCTAGCGACAATCGGGGGACGCTCGTGTTACCACATCGAGTTCTCCGTGAACTCGAAACCGTTTTTCGATGCTTTCTACCGGGTGCGTGATCGCTACGAGTCTTTCATCGATGTCGAAGGTCTTTATTCTTGGAAATTCGTCCAGCAGATCCGCGAGGGAGGATACAAAAGGGATTTTTCGGCGGTGTTCGACCACGCGAGGTTGAAGGCGGTGACGACCGAGGGGGAATACCCGATCGAGCCCTTCATCCAGGATATCGTGTCGGCGTTCTATTACATGCGCACGTACAACGTCGAGGGGTTTCGCCCCGGCCAGAAAATCTTCCTCAAGAATTTCTACAAGGACAGCGTGTACGTCTTGACCGTCAAATACCTGGGTAAACAGACCATCAAAGTCGAGGCGGGCACGTTCCGGTGCATTCTCTTCGAACCGATCATGAAGGAGGGTGGTCTCTTCAAGTCGTCGGGACGCATCATCGTCTGGCTCACGGACGACGAGAAACGAATCCCCGTTCAGGTGGACGCGGAGATCCCCATCGGTTCCATCACGGCGGAACTGACCGGCTACAAGGGGGTGAAGAGCCCGATTCGAGCGAAGGTGAAATGAACCTCCGCGGGGCGGTGCCCCGCATGTGACGGCGTGAAGAGGCGAGGGCGGATGGGTCGACGCGTGGATGGGAACGGTTGCATGGGAGTACCGCCTTGACCAATTTGCGCCGAGAAAGGCGGCCTGGACGATGTTTCCCCAAATCGATTTGTCGCGCGTCACGACGCATCCCGTTTCGGAGCGGAAGAACAAAGTGACGGTCGCTTCCTTCGCCCGCGTCTTCGATCCCGAAGAGGGCGGGTTCGCCGTGTTCATCGAAAGCCTCCCGACCGTCCTCAAGGTCGGTGATCTCCGGGCATTGGTCGCATCGATCGTGGCGGCACGGCGCAATGCCCGTCCTGTCGTGTGGATGATGGGCGCGCATGTCGTGAAGACCGGCCTCTCCCCCCTGGTGATCGACCTCATGGAGCGGCGGGTGCTTACGGCGGTCGCGATGAACAGCGCCGCCGCCGTCCACGACGTCGAGACGGCGCTGTACGGGGCGACGTCCGAGGAAGTGGCGGAGAACCTTGCGGAAGGCACGTTCGGGATGTGGAAGGAGACGGGGGATTTCATCAACGGCGCTCTCGTGGAAGCGTTCGCGCACGAACCATTCGGT
>JARYLZ010000156.1 GCA_029907355.1 Bacteroidota bacterium
CGGCTTTCTTCGGGGCGGCTTTCTTCGGCGCAGCCTTCTTCGTTGCGGCCTTCTTCGGGGCAGCCGCCTTCTTCGGCGCAGCTTTCTTCGGCGCAGCCTTCTTCGGCGCAGCCTTCTTCGGCGCGGCCTTCTTCGGCGCGGCCTTCTTCGTGGTTGCCATGGGTGCCTCCATGATAGTGGGTGATAGTGTTTTCACCGGCTTACGGAATGTCCGCCCGCCGGTATCGAACTTGCTCGACCGGGTTTGCCTCTCTCCCAGGGAGAGAAATTCCATATCCAGAGAGTTCACCGCCGTGTGAGACGTGTGCGTGTCGTGTGTAGGTGCGCAACATCGGAATCGGTGTTTTATTTCACGCCGGGCGGCGATAACTTTCCATCGCTTCGGACATCCGGGGATGTTCCGACCGTTGCAATGGAAGGATCGACGAGCATGTGCACAGCAACACAGGGACGCAACGTGAACGTTTACACTACAAAATAACAAAAGAATATGCCGGTCGGCAAGATCCCCGATCATCTTTGTTCATTTTTTTCGATCACGAAAAACGCGACGCCACGTCACTCCGACGAGGGGTGAGAGCGAAGCGCTGTCCCGCTCCTCCCACGCATCCCGCACCGCCCTCCATGCGTTTCCCTACGTCCTCCCTGCTCCGCGCCTTCACCGTTCTCTCGCTCTTCGTCCTCGCCGCCGCGCGAGACAGCGTGCAGGCACAGTCCCTCCTCAAACCCTTCACTGAGCGGATGGGATTCGGCTTGTCCGGTGGTGCATCCCTGAACATGCACCGCGCGACCTTCGGGTCCCTCCCGGAATGCCCGAGCTGTTGTCCCGGCTACGACGGCGGAAGCGGCACCGGCATTGCGGTGCAGGCGGTTCTCGACGCCCCCACCGGCCCGCGATGGGGACTGCATGTCGCTGCGGGGTACGCCGACCTCTCGGCGACGCTCACACGCGAAGAGAACATCGGACCCACGTTGACCACGCAAGGTCCGCAGGACGCCGTCACGGAACACCGCCTCGCTTCCACGACTTCCCTCGTGTTCATCCGGCCGACGGTTTCCTACCGACTCTTTTCGGACATTCCCGTCGTTTTCTTCACAGGCCCGCTTGCCGGCATCCTGACATCGAACGCCTTTGCCCAAGAGGAGCGCCTCGTACACCCCGCCGGTGCACTCTTCTCCGATCACACCGCCGTCCGGAACCGGAGGGACGGTGACGTCCCGTCGGGACAGGATCTCCAATTCGCGTTCGTCGCAGGCCTCCGCGGGAAAATCTTCCTCTCTCCCCGTTGGTCCATCCAACCGGAACTCGCGGTCCAGGCGGCTCTGACATCCCTGAGCGGGGCCGTACGCTGGAACGCGAATAGCATTTCCCCGACGCTGGGCATCGTCTATCACCCCCCGGAGCCCGCACCACCACCGCCGCCTCCCCCGCCGCCCCCTCCGCCCGCCCTTGCGGTATCGCTGGATATCACGGCGCAAAGCGCCGATGGGACAACGGCCGACACGGTGCACATCCTCGCCGAGCGTCTCACGCGCAGCGAGCTCTTCCCCCTTCTCCCCTACGTGTTCTTCGACCAGGAAAGCACGGACCTGCGGGCACGACCGATGCGCCTCATTCTCAAGGCGCAAACCGACGCCTTCGACGAGAGCAGCCTCCCGAACAAGACCCTCGCCATCTACGCCGACCTGCTCAACATCATCGGTTCGCGGTTGAAACGGTACGGCGGTGCACGGCTTACTCTGACGGGCTGCAACAACGCGACGGGCGGCGAACGCGGCAACCTCGCACTTTCCCGCGCTCGGGCGGAGGCGATTCGGGCTTACCTCGACACCGTCTGGGGCGTCGATCCGAAACGCATCACGATCCGCACACGCGATCTCCCCCAGCAGGCGCCGCAAATCACTTCCATCGAGGGACAGGAAGAGTCGCGTCGTGTTGAGATCGCTTCGGACGACCCCCGTATCCTCGCACCCGTACGGTGGCAGGCCGTCGAGCGCATCGGCATGCTGCCCGTCGTCCTCCTCACGCCCGCGGTCACGGCCGAGAGCGGCGTCGAGGAATGGAACATTTCCGTTCTCCAGCGCGGGCGCATGCTCGGCTCGTTCTCGGGCAGAGGGATGCCCCCGCCCACTGTCCGCTGGGAGATCGACTCGATCACCATCCCTGCGCCGGACATCCCCTTGGAAGCGGTCCTTCGGGTCACGGACCGGCAGGGACAGCGGCGGACCGTGAACGCCACGATGCCCGTCGTGCATGAAGAACGCACCACGGAAATCATCGAGCAGGAAAGCGGGAAGCGCATCGACCGCTTCAGTCTCATCCTCTTCGAGTTCGAGCGCGCCGTTCTCGGCCCCGAGCACCAGCGTATCCTCGACATCGTGCGGAGCGCCATCACCCCACGTTCCCGCGTCACGATCTACGGTTACGCCGATCGGACGGGTAACCCCGAGTACAACCGCTCTCTCGCACGCGAGCGGTGCCTCGCCGTCCGCCGCGCGCTGGGCTCTGCGCTCGACCGTATCCCCGTCACGCTCGAGGCGGTCGGAAGCGATCGTCTCCTGTACGACAACGACATCCCCGAAGGCCGAAACTACTGCCGGACCGTTCAAATCGTCGTAGAGACAGGGCTGACACCATGAATCACCCCACTGCTCCTCTGCCCCGCCGTCCGTTCGCCCGGTTCGCCGCGTTTCTCCTCATCCTCGGCGCCGCGTCGCCGTGCCCCGCACAGATCACGTTCACCGTTTTCGGTGCGGATGCCCGCAACTACCCGACGGTCGAGGTCTCGTTCGACGCCAAGGACCGGAACGGCATGCACATCGGCACGTTCCTCCCGTCCGATTTCACGGTCGTCGAGGACGGCGTCACCCGTCCGGTACTGAGCGTTTCCTGCCCGCCGCCTACGACACCGCCGATGTCCCTCACGCTGACGGTGGACGTCAGCTACAGCATGTCGATC
>JARYLZ010000157.1 GCA_029907355.1 Bacteroidota bacterium
CGCAGGCACCTCGAGGTGATGGCATCGAACCATTGGAACTGGGAGCGCGGCGAGTACATCGAGGGGCGTGGCATCGTCTATATCGGGAAGCGCAATCTCATCGGTAATTACGGTCTCTGTTCGACAGGCAACGAGCGGAGCTGCGCCAAGTGCCACATCGGGTACGGCGAGACGGCGGAAGGTATCGGGTACACCGACCCGACGAACATCGACTGCCTCGTCTGCCATGACAACACGGAAACTTACGCAAAAGGCCAGGAGATGGGCGGCGCACCAGACCCTTCCGTGGATCTAGGGCATGTGGCACGGAATGTCGGGAAACCCCGCCGCACGAACTGCGGGGTCTGCCATTTCTACGGCGGCGGCGGGAACAACGTCAAACACGGAGACCTCGAAGAGACGCAGTTCTACCCGGATCGTGGGATCGACGTGCACATGGACGCCAAGGGAGTCGACCTCTCGTGCGTCGATTGCCACAAGACCCAGCAGCACAATATTTCGGGGAAACTGTACACGCTCTCTTCGATGAACCGCAATCGAGTCACCTGCGAGCAATGCCATGGGAACGTGCCCCACGAAAAAGGGGTACTCAACGAGCATTTGCTCAAGGTCTCCTGTCAGGCCTGCCATATCCCGACGTATGCGAAAGGGAATCCGACAAAACTAACATGGGATTGGAGTGCCGCCGGCAGGTTGCGGAACGGCCAGCCTTACGAGGAGAAGGACGCGGAGGGCAACGTCGTATATCTCTCCACGAAAGGCGTATTCACATTCGGAAAGGACGTCAAGCCTGAGTACGCGTGGTTCAACGGGACCGCTTCACACGTCCTCATGGGAGACGTCGTAGCGGATACGAGCGTCCCCCTCGTTTTGAACCCTCTCCACGGCTCGTACGCGGACCCTGAGTCGAAAATCATCCCTGTAAAGGTGAACCGGGCACGTCAGCCGTTCGATCCCGTCAATCGGATCCTCATCGCCCCGAAGCTCATCGGGGAGAGGAAAGGAGACGGTGCCTACTGGCAGGACTTCGACTGGGTCCGGGCGGCCGAGCTGGGGATGCGACATGTCGGACTGCCGTTCAGCGGGAAGGTTGCATTCATCCGCACGGAGCAAAACTGGCCGCTCAACCACATGGTCGCCCCGAAGGAACAATCCGTGAAATGCGAGGAATGCCATACCCGCCGTGAGGGGCGCCTTGCCTCGTTGACGGATTTCTACCTTCCCGGAAGGGATTCGTCGCCGACCGTCGAGACGCTCGGCGTCATCTTGATCCTGCTTACATTCCTCGGTGTCCTAGTACACGGCGGTGCACGTATCGTCGCCCGTGCAAAACGCGAGAGAGGAGGTGGAGAATGAGAGTGGAGAAAACATACATCTACACGGCGTTCGAGCGGTTCTGGCACTGGATGCAAGCTGCGCTCATTTTCTTTCTCGCTGCGACGGGGTTCGAGATACACGGTTCGTTCTCGTTCTTCGGTTTCGAAGAAGCTGTGCAATACCACAGGATCGCCGCATACGCACTCATCGTTCTCATCGTATTCGCGATATTCTGGCACGTTACGACAGGGGCGTGGCGCCAGTACGTGCCGACGCTGGAAAACATCCGCGCATATTTCAACTATTACCTTTTCGGCATTTTCCGCAACGCCCCCCACCCGACCCGAAAAACGGTATTGAGCAAACTCAACCCTCTCCAGAAGCTCGTTTACTTCGGGCTCAAGACCCTCATCATCCCCGTGATCGTCGTGTCCGGTCTCCTGTACATGTTCTACCGCTCCCTGGACGCGAACGGCGTCGAGGGGCTCAACGTCGGTACCTTGAAAATCATCGCCGTCACCCACACAGCGGCGGCATTCGCGATCATTGCATTCATCATTGCCCACATCTATCTCACCACGACCGGAGAGACGATTTTCAGCAATCTCAAGGCGATGTTGACGGGATACGAAGAGCATATCGAGCCGGAGGGCGGTGACGATCCCGAGCAGGGAAAACGCCGCGAGTTCCCACCAACGTCCACGGAATCACCGGATGTGCTGGAGGAGCAAGGAACATGACACCGGAGAAACCCATGAACGCGTACCTGGCCGGCTTTTTGCTCGGCCTCCTGTTGACCGTTACGTTTTACGTCACGGGGCGTGGTCTCGGCGCCAGCGGTGCGATGAAAAGCGTCACCGTCGCTGCGGTGCAAGCGGTTGCACCCCAGCACACGCAAGAGACGCATTTCTATCAGGAATATCGGAATGAGCATGGCGGAAACCCGTTGAAAGCCTGGCTCGTCTTCGAGGTGATCGGCGTCTTCCTCGGTGCGTTCCTTTCCGGTCTGCTCTCGAACCGCCTGAATCTCACCTTAGAGCGCGGGCCGCGGACCATGACGAAAGTGCGAATCATGGGGGCGCTCGTCGGAGGGGCCCTTTTCGGCTTCGGTGCACAGCTCGCCCGCGGTTGCACGAGCGGTGCGGCTCTGAGCGGGATGGCGGTCCTCTCGACCGGCGGCATCCTCACGATGGTCGCGATTTTCGGCGGCGCTTACGCCTTCGCGTATTTTTTCCGCAAGCTTTGGCTGTAGGAGGATGCTATGGGACCGCTCGTTCCGGATATCATCAGCCAAAACCTGAATCTCGTCGCCGCTTTGCTCATCGGGATCGCTTTCGGGGCGATCCTGGAACAAGCGGGTTTTTCCAGCTCGCGGAGGCTCGTCGGTCTCTTCTACGGGTATGATTTCACGGTGCTCCGCGTCTTTTTCACCGCCGGCGTCACCGCGATGGCGGGTATCATCCTCCTCGAGCATTTCGGGTTGATCGACATCAACCTCGTATATATCAACCCTCTCTACCTGCAGTCGGCCATCGTGGGGGGGCTCATTATGGGCCTCGGGTTCGTGATCGGAGGATACTGCCCCGGCACCAGCGTCTGTGCGGCGGCCATCGGGAAAACCGATG
>JARYLZ010000158.1 GCA_029907355.1 Bacteroidota bacterium
TTCCCGGAAACCGAGTACGTCCCGATGTACGTGGCGGTCATGCCGCGCACAACGGTGCAGCTGTCGTACAACCTCGCACACGCGGCATCCGCGACGTCGTAGTGGAGGGTCAGCCGTCTGGTCTCGCCCGGGAGAAGGGGACCGCAGGAAATCTCGGTCACCCCGTCCCGTACGCTGCACTGGGGGGGCAGGAGGCCGGCATCCGGTGCGAAGTACGGGCCGGACGGTACGAGAAGAGTCGTCTGCTCGGCGATGGAAGCCCCCTGGTTTGTGACTTCGAGGAGAACGGCGACATCCGGCGGCCTACCCTGGCCGAGGTGCACGATGGTCGTGTCGTCGACCCGCACGCCGTTCACCTCGGCGACGGTCTTGAAGAGGATGATTTTCGGGCCGAGAGTGGAAACGTTCAGGGCGGAAGCGGTTTTCGTCCCCTTCCCGCCCGGCTCGCACGTGTAGAGGAGACTTTCGCCCGTCGTGACGGGGAGCTTGTCCGCCGTGGAGAACGATGACACGCGCGCCTGTTCGAGGAGGTACACGCGCACGAGCCCGACGGTGGGGAAAGTCCCGAGCGGGGAGAGGTCGATCGTCTCGACACCGGTGAGGGCGTTGTACGATGCAGGCAGAGTGTTCCGGAGCGTGTCGAAATCCGTGTACGCGATGTCGGTCTTGGACCAACGGACGCGCTCGAGGCCGGTCATCGTCGATTTCACCATCGCGGTCCGTATCTCGTCGAGACGACCGGTACCGATGACGAGTTTCTGGTACTCGACCACGTTGCCCCGTGCGTCGCGCGGTGCGATGCTGAACATGCACGACGGCACCGCAACGTCGACCGACCCCTTGCGCGCTCCGTCGATGTCCCGGATGTCCCCATCGATCGCAAAGTCGATCCGGTACACGCCTTTCGGAAGGGATTCGTCGATCGAGAAGAGGAAGACGAAATACGCTCTGCGGGCGGCCTGAAGGAGCGGGAGTCGGTTCCCGAGCTTGATGAGAACCTCGCCCTCCGGTTGGTTGAATCGCCAGCCCGCGCGGAATGCAGTCGGGTCATCCCCGCCGCGGATCACTTTCCCCGTCGCGGGATCCACCTGCGCGGGCACGAGCGGTCTCGGGTACGACACGTAGCTCATGACCTGTTTCGTCGATCCGAGTTCGGGCGGGATGACGGGCGTGATGCGCGTATTGATCCAGTTCCATTCCGTCCCGTTCGACACCTCGACGCGCACCTGGAGGAAGGAGCCGCCGACGGTTTTCGGGTAACCCGCGAGGTCGGGGTTGGTGGGGTCGGCGTTCGGGATCAGGACGAGGGCATTCTGGTGATTGACCCGCGGGTCGATGATGGCAGGGAAGTTGACCGCCGGGCTGATGAGATTGCACGGGTCCTTCCCCCCCGTGTACGTCGTGAGCGTGGTCACGCCGTTACCGTACGAGATCTGGAAGGGATCGAACTGCGCGTCGAACACATGGGGTTCGCCCCGATCCTCGACGATGTGCTTGATATACACGGTATCCTCGCCGTACCGCGCCATCGTCGGGTTCGCGCTCGAAGTCAGGGCGTAGTTCACGCCCTCGGCGTAAGCGGTCAGATCGTGGGAGAACAGCACCCACGGCGAGCCGCCGAATATTTCCTCGACGACGAGCCATCCGCCCTTACTGACGTCCACGCAGCCTTCTCTCCCCGTGCCTTCGTACACGGCATGGATCGTGACATGTGTCCGCCCGAGTTTCTCGAAAAAGTCGTCCCCGTACGTACCGTCCGGTCCTGCCGACCATCCCGACGTGACCCACCCGTAGATATCGTCCTTGAAGGGGACTTTGGGCTCGTCGGGGTAGGACTCCCCGTTACCGAGCATGAAAGCGTCGTGCAGGAAGCCGGTCTTGGACTGGAAGCGGTCGCCCCGGTCGTCGATCCAATCATCCACGCCGTCGTTGTTGTCGTCGTCGAGGGCGGGTGGAATGAGGATTTGCGGGATGAACACGTGGTAGGCGAAGGCATCCTCGAGGATGGAAATGGAATCGCGTGTGTTCCGATTCTTGAGCCATGGGTGGTAGGGCCCCCCGTCGATGCTGACGATCTTGTCGATGTCGTAACTCCCGTCACCCCGTTTCGGGAGCGTGATCTTGTACCCGCCCATGCCCTTGGGGATGTCGTAGATCATGTAGCCGAATACGCCGTCGCCGAGTTCCTCGACGCCTTCCACGGCTTCGGAGGGATCGTTGAAGTCGACGTCATGGCCGGCGTTGCGGATCCAGTAGTAACTGTACTCGGTCGAAGCGTCGATCTCGAACGTGAGGTTCGCTTTCCCGTATGCGGGGAGATGCCGGAGAACGCTGCCCGTGTTGTAATCGGTGATCATGAAATTGTTCGTGATGTACTCGAACTGGAGGGGGTTCGGCAGGGGCGCGTAATACGTGTATGTCGTGCGGATCGGCGTGTTGCGCTTCTCGCCGAATATCGTCGTGTACTCGAGGTTCGAGTAGGGCGACTTCTCGGGCGTGGGGTTGTTCATGTCGATCTCCTCGCCGCCGAGCGAAAGGACGGCGATGAACTCGCGGTGCGGCTGGGGAACCGTCCCCAGACAGCGGTCCGTCGTTTTCAGCGTGTAATGCTCGGCCGCGGTGTCGATGAACGTGAAACCCTCGTAATTGTTCACCTTCTGCTGGATGAGCTGTTTCCACCGGACGCCTCCCTTCGCGTCCCTCTCCATCCAGTTCATCCAGCACGTGTCGGAGAGATTCGGCGCGCCGAGATCAGGGGAGTAAGGGTAGAACATCCCGGGGACGTCGACGTCCAGCTTCCCATAAGCGCGCGCGACACCGGCCGCCATCGGGACGAGGTCGGGCGGATCCACCCAGATTTCGTACGAACAGTAGGGATCGTGGAAC
>JARYLZ010000159.1 GCA_029907355.1 Bacteroidota bacterium
CATCGACCTGAACGCGAGGATCATCAACGACTGTTATATCGAATCGACAGACGCTTTCGAGGTGATCGACGAGGCGGAGAACGGGCTGTTCCACCTCACGAGGGAATATGTCAAGAAGAGCTACGTCCAGCTCGACTCGGTCGTACGCCCGCTCGTGGAGAAGATCCGCAGGATTACCACGGAGCACACGGGAATCACGGGGGTCCCCTCGGGGTACGACCTTCTCGATATCAAGACGGGAGGGTGGCAGGACACGGATCTCATCGTCATCGCCGCACGCCCTTCGATGGGGAAGACGGCGCTCGCCTTGTCGATGGCGCGGAACGCCGCAATCGATCATAACATCCCTGTCGGGATTTTCAGCCTCGAAATGTCCAAGGAACAGCTCGCCCTCCGCCTCCTCTGCGCCGAGGCCCGTATCGAGATGCAGCTGGTCCGAACGGGCCGTATCAAGGAAAACGATTTCGGGAAGCTCGCAACGTACGTCGGGAAACTGGAGCGGGCGCCCATCTTCATCGACGACACGCCGAGCATTTCCATCCTCGAACTGCGCGCGAAAGCGCGACGCATGGTGGATGAACACGGTGTCCACCTCGTCATCGTCGATTATCTCCAGCTCATGACCGCCCCGCAGGTGCGCGAGAGCCGCGAGAGGGAAATCGCCACCATCAGCCGTTCCCTCAAGGCGCTCGCGAAGGATCTCGGCATACCGGTCATCGCGGTTTCCCAGCTCAACCGCGCCGTCGAACAGCGGGCGAGCGGCAAGCCGATGCTGGCGGACCTGCGGGAGTCGGGGTCCATCGAGCAAGACGCGGATGTCGTGCTCTTCGTTCATCGTCCCCGGGAAACGGAAGACGCTCCCCCCGAGGAGGAGAACAAGGCTTTCATCATCATTGGGAAACAGAGGAACGGCGAGACGGGGGAAATCCCCCTCGCGTGGGTGCCGCAATATGCCCGGTTCGAGAATCTCGCGATGACGACGCCGAAGATCCATTTCCTGCCGGATACCGATGAAACGCCGTTTTGACCGGCGTATTCCCCGCATCGCACGCGCCCGTTCGCGTGTCGTGGTTCTCGTCGTGTTGTCGGCGGTATACGCCGCATGCGCCTTCGGTCAGGGGAACACCCCGTCGGCAAGCGGGAGTGGGCTCCTCATGCTGAGACTCGAAGCGGCCGGTTACCCCTCCGAGATTCAGCCGGGAACCGTGAAGGCATGTTCTTTCCCGTTATCGGAAAGAGCGGGAGCGCGGAAATCCCCGTTTCTCGCAGGGGCGCTTTCCCTCGTCCTCCCCGGTGCGGGCGAGGTATACGCGGGGCAATACGTTCTCGCCGCGGCCTTCGTCGGTGCCGAAGCCGCATGCTGGTACTTCCGATTCCGCTATGACCGGAAAGGCGATGACCAGACGAAATTCTACCAGGCGTTCGCGGACGCCAACTGGAGCGTCGTAAAGTATGCGGAGTGGCTCAATGCCCATGCGAAGGAATTCCCAGGCGGCGAGAACACGCAACCGATCACGATTCTGCCGGACCCGGAAAACCGCCTGAAACCGTGGGAACGCGTGGATTGGGCCGAGTTGAACGCGGTTGAACTCGCCATCCCGGTTTTCTCGCATAGGCTCCCTTCCCACGGCGAACAGCAATACTACGAGCTGATCGGTAAGTACGACCAGTATTCTTACGGATGGGCGGATAAAAACGAGGGCTATTACCGAGAGATTTCCCCGATGTTCCGCTCTTATGCCGGTATGCGCGGCAAAGCGAACGATTTATACGCGACGGCGGATCTCTTCTTGAACCTCGTCGTCGTCAACCACGTGCTCAGCGCCATCGATGCCGCGTGGGCCGCGGCGCGTTTCAACAAGGCGATCGGCTTTTCCTCGCGCGGTTCCCTCCGCTTTTTGCCGGACGGGCGGGTCGTCATCGAGCCCATGGCCGTCGTCACATTTCGGTTCTGAATGTCCCGCCGCATCGTATGAACCGTCTCGCTGCCCCGGTCATCGCCCTATTCTTCCTCTCGGCCGGCGCGTGGACACAGACGCACGAGGGCGACAGGGCGCAGGGAACGCCCGTCGTGACGGCCGTCGCGGTGTGCGGCAACAAGACGACCGCGCGCGAAATCATTCTCCGCGAGTTGACGATCGGCGTCGGCGACACCGTCGACGACGCGGAAATCATGTATTCCCAAGAGCGCATCTACAGCCTCGGGCTCTTCAATCGTGTCCGCATCGCGTATCCCCCGGTCGACAGCACAACCCTCATCGTGGACGTAGAGGAACGATGGTACGTCTATCCCGTTCCCCTTTTCGGGAGTGTCGAGCGAGATATCCGGCGCTGGTACTACGGCATCGGCGTGAAACACGACAATTTCCGGGGCTGGAACGAGAAGGTGTTCGCCGGATTCGTCCTCGGCGGGAACCCGTGGGCGGGGTTCGCCTACTCGAACCCGTGGGTTTTCCGCCGCGGCGATCTGTCCTTGGAAACATCCGCGTGGTACCGGCGCATCGACAACAAGAGCGCCATAGCACGAGCGGGCGGCCCGAATTTTCATGAGACGCATTACACAGGGGACCTCACTGTCGGGAAACGATTCGGGCTTTTCCACAAACTCTGGTTCGGCGTCGGGTTCCAATACGTCGAGGTTTCGGACAAGCGTCCCGGGCGGACGATCGCTCCGGGCGGGATAGACCGTTCCCTCTGGGTCAGGGCGGGTTTCCAGCGCGACACGAGGAACCTCGCCGAGTACCCCACGAGCGGGATGTACGGGACCGTGTCCCTCGCGCGGCAGGGTGTGGGATTCGGCGATGCCGACATGTTCGTCGCGGCGGCTGACCTTCGCGTCTACCGTTCGGTTACG
>JARYLZ010000015.1 GCA_029907355.1 Bacteroidota bacterium
TCTTCGCCAGCCACAATATGGCAGCCGTCTCGCAACTATGTACGAAAGCGATCCTCCTGAACGAGGGAGAAATCGTTGCCGAAGGGAAATCGGAGGATATCGTCGCGCTCTATATCGGACAGCAGTGCGAACTGCGGGCGCACCGGGTTTACCGGGAGCAATACCCCGGCGACGACAATGTCCGACTCCTGTCCTGTCGATTCCTCCAGGGAGACCGTGTTTCCGAAGTATTCGATATCAATGAAGAATCCCGTGTCGAACTGAAGTTCGTCGTCCTGAGACCGCTGAAGAACCTCATTACCGGGATGAATGTTTACAATGCAGAGAACATCTGCCTCTTCGATACCGTTGATTGGCGAGAAAACGAACTGGAACCGGGTGTCTATACGAAAGAGCTGGTATTCCCCGGACGTCTGTTCGCCGAGGGGCGGATGAGCATACTGATCCATTTCACGTTGTACGACCCGGTGAGAACGTGTTTCTATCTCCCCGACGTCCTTGCGGTCGAGGGCATCGACAGCAGCCACCCGAAATCCGTCCGAGGCAGGTACAAGGGGGTGTGGCCGGGCGTCCTGCGACCGGAACTCCAATGGACGGATCACCGGCGAGTACCCGACGGAGACGGTTCCGGATGATCCGGTCTACGAGAGTCGCAGGGCGGATTCTCGGGAGGTCGTCTCCCGCTTCAGCGCGGGGAGACGACGTGGGATACGACCTGATCTACGAAAACGAGTCGTACCGCTCCGTGGAGGCCGGGCCAGACGATGTATGCGTCGTGGTCGTGAATTACAATCAAGAGCGCTTCATCGCGGATTGCCTCTGGAGCATCGATGCCCAATCGTACCGGTCCATACGAGTCGTTCTCTTCGACGATTGCTCGGACGACCGCTCGTTGGATGTCCTGCTCCCCATTGCCGAGTCGATGAGCCTCCCCGTCGCCGTCTACCGGAACCGCGAGAACAGCCATATTTGCAGGACCTTGAACAATGCCCTGGAAGTTGCACGAGGGAAATATTACTCGTGCATCGCGGCGGACGATTACTGGGGGGAACGGAAAATCGAAACCCAGGTCGAAATGCTGAAACATGCCCCGGAAAACGTGTGCGGCGTGTGCAGCGATGCCGTCTACGTCGATGAGGGGAAGAATGTTCTCGCGAACAGCTACATCACCGATGTTCTCAAGAGGGAGCGACCGGCCGGATATGTCACGTATCGCGATCTCCTGCGAGGGAACATCATCCCCGCCCATAGTATCCTGCTCC
Organism: Bacteroidota bacterium; assembly: GCA_029907355.1. GTDB lineage: Bacteria > Bacteroidota > Ignavibacteria > SZUA-365 > SZUA-365 > JARYLZ01. The sequence goes on from JARYLZ010000015.1 coordinate 1,263, forward strand.
GTCTCAACATGGTTCGCGAAGCCGGCGGGTACGACGAGAGAATGATCTATGAGGACTGGGACCTATGGCTGCGACTCGCCCAAGAATATACTTTCCTGTTCCAGGATGAAACGCACGTGTATTACCGGAAAGTCGGTTCCGGGATATCGACGAACATCCTGAATCCATTCAATCGCTCATGGAACGAAACGAATTATTTAATCTACAAGAAGCAGTTCGAATCGAAACGCGTTCCGCAAGACGATATCCCGTACCTGAAGCATCAGTTGAAAAAGACGGCACTACGCCTGTATGAGCAGAAGAGTGGTTATGCCTTCCCGGCTCTGATCCACGCGTACTATCGCACGCGGAATGTCTCCCTCGCCGTCGTGATCGTGAAGTATCTGATGCGGACGGTCTTCCCGTCTCGTGGTGCGGATCATATGAAGACGAGAGGTAAATGCCCGTCTTGAGCGGCATCGCGAAGCCCTCCACGCGAGGGAACACGATGCCTATCCCAGGAATCATCGAGAGGTGACGGAACCATGAACGCAGGAATCGGAGATGCCCTGAGGGGAAAAATCGTGCTCGTCACGGGGGGGGCAGGTTTTGTCGGGGGCAATATCGTGCGGGCCCTGGTCGACCAGGGAGCACACGTGCACATCCTCGACGATTTTTTCACCGGATCCATGGACAACGTGCCGGATCATCCGGACGTCGAAATCAGTCGCGGCACCATCACGGACATCGATACCGTCGAACGACTGGTGAGTGGGTCTCAATACGTTATCCATCTCGCCGCACGGAACATCATCGTCTCGACAAAGAACCCCCGAGAAGATTACGAGGTGAACATCGGGGGGACGCTGAACATCTTGATGGCGATGAGGAAATCCACCGTGACGAGAATGGTCTACTCCTCGTCGGCGTCCGTCTACGGCAACCCGAGATACCTCCCGATCAATGAAGACGACAACGCCAACCTGCTCAGCCCCTATGCGGTTTCCAAATACGCCGCGGAAGGGTACTGCCGAGCATTCTACGAGAGCTACGGCATACCGGTATCCGTCGTCCGGTACTCGAATGTCTATGGGCCCCTGCAGAACCCGGAGAACCCCTATTGCGGAGTCATCTCGAAATTCTTCCGCTCTCTCATTTCCGCCTCGAGCATCAAGATCCATGGGGACGGCGAACAGACGAGAGATTTCACCTACGTCGGCGACGTGGTCGAAGCGACGTTGCTGGCACTGGTATCGCCGAAGGCCGAAGGTCAAGTATACAACGTGGGGACGGGGCGGGAGACATCGATCAACACCTTGGTACGCATGATGGCGAATGTCGTCGGCGTCGAACCGACAATCGAATACGTCGACCGCAGAGACATCGACAACATCCGCAACAGGGTGGTGAACATCGAAAAAATCCGGCGAGAGCTGAAATGGACCCCGATGACATCCTTGGAGAACGGCTTGAAGCGCACGTATGAGTGGATCCGGGAACATGAGCCGTCCCGTAACACTTGAGCCGCAGCGTACAACATCCCCCGATCGGTCGTCCGGCGGACGAGGATCCGCGTCGAAGCGACCGCGTCCTCTTCTCACCGTACCTCATCGAACGCCGGTATCGACGATGATGAGACGGCCATGCGCACGCCGATATACAATTGAGGATGCTGTTATTTTTCGAGGGATTTCCAGGAGACGGAACGAAGGATGACGACACCGCAGGGGACGATATCCGTCATCGTAACGAACTATAACCATGGGCGATATCTCGAACGGAGATTGGAATCCGTTCATGCCCAGACGGCTACCCCGGCAGAAGTATTCGTCATCGACGATGGTTCGACGGATGAGAGCTGGGAGATCATCACCCGCTGGTGCGGACGGTGTCGCGAATGGAAATGTTCCCGAAACGCCGAACGATTCGGTTCCCCCTACCTCTTCTGGGATACTGCCATACGGGAAGCGAAGGGGGAATACATTTGGATCGCGGAATCCGACGACGACGCGTCACCGGAGTTTCTCCGGGAGTCGAAATCCATGCTGGATGAGAACAGGGAACTCTCCTTCGTCTTTTGCAAATCGGAACTGATCGACGAGCACGGCGACACCATGGGAATTGCGCAGGAGAACGTGAAGCTCTCGCCGAAGGAGGATTTTCGGAGACCCTTCATCCTCGACGGGAACACGGCACTCCGGCGACATCTATCCAAGGAAAACGTTGTTCAAAACGTGAGCAGCGTCCTGTTTCGGAAAGAGAAGTATTTCGCCGTCGGCGGTGTGGATACGCGTTATACACTGTGCGCGGACTGGGACCTCTGGATCCGCATGTGTACTGTCGGCGGCGTCGGTTACATCGATCAGCCGTTGAACCGGTATCGCGTCCATGACCGGACGATGAGAAGGCGAAAAACGGAGAGCGCGGAGAATATTACAGAAGCGTTGCATATCCTCGACCGTGTGCAGGGGAAAACATACGATCGACGTGTGAAGGCGTACTATGGGAAACTCTTTCGGGCAGCAGTTATGCAGAACCCGAAGCCGGGACTCATCCTCCGGTATTGGACGTTTCGGTTCTTCGCATAGATCGAGAACCCGAGGGGAGACCGCATATACATGCATCATACCGCGGATCGAGAGGTCGCCGTATAATCTCCGAAAGCGGGCAATCATGGGGCGACGATGAAATACCATGTCCTGAACGATTACCGGAAGGTGTATCGATACGGCGACGGGATACGAGGAATGGGGAGAGATCTCCTCGCCCTCCTCCGCTTGTCCATGAAGGATGCGATCAGAACCGACCATGAGAGCGAGCACGGGATGACGAAACTCACGTTTTCCGTTCTTCCAGGCTTGACGGAGAGGTGGATCCATTTCCACAGGGGGATCGACAAGGATGTCAATATTGTGATCGGGAATTGCTCGGGAGAAAAGGATCCTTTCGCAGACGACCGAATCATGGTATACAACATCCTGAATATCCACCATGGGGAAAAGATCGATCTCTTCCTGAAGAAGATCATCGCCTCCCCGATCGTCATCCTTTCCGACGACGATGTATACATCAGGAGTAAACAGGTCTATGCGGTCGTCGAAGATTTATTTTCGAAAAATGGAAACCTGGCGGCAGTCTCCCTCTTACCGAGGAAGGAGAAAGCGGAATTCATCAAGCGCGATGTCGATATCCTCATGGGGTCGCATTGTCTCGCTCTAAGACGGGATATCGTCCTCGAGAGCGGTGTATCGTTCGCCATGCGAAGTGCGAACGAGAACAAAAAGGCGGACTGGTTCTACGACACGGGGGATTACCTGCAGCTCCGGTTGCAACGAGCGGGTTTCGAAATCGACTGTAAAACGTTTCTCCATTCCGAAGACATCGTCGCACTCGACGGAATGAGCACGTGGCTCCTGGAAATGAGAGCGACGAGAGGAGACATCGGACCGCGAATACGCGTGCATGCCGAGAAGCGCGCGGGAAAGGCCTATCGAACGGCGCTGGCAGCGAAATACCTGAACGGTGTGAGAGGAGAGGGTGTGATGCGGGATGAAATCATCCCGGAGCCATTCATCGAAAGGGCGATCGAGGTCTCGAGGGAGTTCCTCGATGAAGAGCACGCGGAAAAGATAGAACGCGAAAGGGGACGGATCGTTGCCCGGTTGACCGGCGGTGACGGTGATTCCGCGGTGAGGATACCATGAGGAAGGATCGAGAACGAGGGGAAGGATTATCAACCTGGACTTGTGAGGGGAAAGGCGGCTTCGAAAGAAAGGGCTTTTTCAAACGAGCCATCGAAAGCACAGGTGCCGGGAAATCGGGGGAATGGAACGAGCAGAGGTGGCGAGTGCCCTCTCCCGAGGAGGCTCGGTGGAGAAAAGCGCGATCCCGTCCGGGAGATTTGGAGAGACGTGTCAAGGGGACGGCGTCTTGCCTCGACGAAATTCCTGGCCGGGTACGGGCCGAATCCATATTTCGGAGGAGGAGGTATGGAATTCGGCCGCGCGGCTTCCCTCGTCATGAGGGTCAGGAGCCGTCCATGGGAAGACGTGGCGATCCGGTGGGGTATCGAGGCGGGTCTCGACATGCACGGTACCCATCACGGTAGGTCAACGGTTTGCTATCAGGGGTGGTTTTGAACCGTGAAGCAGCAAGCGTACTACGAGGACTTGTTCAAGCGCGGGGACGAATCCATATGGGAATCCGCCCCCGGCAAAACGGTTGTCGTCAATGCCATCCGGCATTTCACGAAAACGGGCCGGATTCCGCATGATGCCCGCATCGTCGATATCGGATGCGGAACCGGTGTCCTCCTGGAACGAATCCGGAACGAAGTCCCCGGTAACGCGTTCGAACTGTTCGGACTCGATTTTTCGCGGGAAGCGATAACGAAGGCGGTCCGTGTGCGCAGAGGGATCCGCTTTGCCTGCAGAGACGGGACACGTACCGGTCTCGAAGACTCCTCCGCGGATGTCGTCGTCTCCTACGGCGCCTACGAACATTTCCATTCCCCTGAAGACGGCATCAGGGAACTGTCGAGGATTCTGAAGGCTTCGGGGCTCTTCTTCTGCATGATGCCGGCGCTGGGAATAGACAGGACCGACCGGGACGACGAGGGGTGGTACGAGGAACGACCGGTGCCGGGTTCGCCGATACGCCAGATGCAGCACAACCTGAAGCGGGGAACGTGGGAAAACATGTTCAGGGCCTGCGGGCTCTCGTTGTTTCCCGCCGAGGATGCGGCGGCGTTCGGGGCGTTGAAACCGGGGGTCTTCTTCTTCGGTTTCAAGTGAACGACGGGAACCGGAAAACACCTTTGTCGTGATGGTGAACGGTTCTGATCGGGATACAACCGGGTCGATGGAGAGGAAGGGCCTCAAGGCAGGGAAAAGGAGAAGAGGTTTTTGAGCCGGGCGATCGTCGTCATCCCCGTCTACCGGGAGCGGCTCACGGCGGAGGAAAGGGAGGCCGTCCGCAGGATCAGGGACATCCTCGGGGGACACGAACGGGCCGCAATCGTGCCGGACACGATGCGGGAAACCCCGTTCGACGCGGAACGCGTACCGTTCGATAAAGCGTACTTCGAAGGTACGGCGAGTTACAGCACACTCCTCCTGTCGGACACGTTTTACGCCCGTTTCGAGAGATACGAGTACATCCTCCTCCACCAGCTCGATGCCCTGGTGTTCAGAGACGAACTGAACGAGTGGTGCGGGAAGGGGTACGATTACATCGGCGCACCGGTGCATGTGGACAAGTACAATCCCCGCTCGAGGGCTGTGGTGGGAAACGGCGGCTTTTCCCTGAGGAAAGTCGAAAGTTTTCGGCGGGTCCTCTCTTCGACGAGGATGAAGGATCGGAGCAGCTCACGATTCCTCATCGATATCCTGAAAGAAGACGTACCGGACGTACCCCTGCGGAGCCTCACCTCCCTCTATCACCGGGCACGCATTCTCCGATCCGTGCGGAGGGGCGTCGAAGCGTACACGCGGGCGTATTCCCTCAACGAAGACCTGTTCTGGTCGCTTCGGGCGAGGTTGTTCTTTCCCTCCTTCAAAACACCGCCGCCTATAGAAGCTGCCGAGTTCGCGATCGAGAATTTCCCGCGCTTGTGGTACGATACCATCGGGAAAAAGACGCCGTTCGGATGCCATGCGTGGGCGAAATGGGACCGGGGGTTTTGGGAGGAACTGGACTCCTCATTGAAGAACCTCCGTAACAACGGGGAGCATGGCGGATGAAACCGCCCCGCATCAGCGTGGTCCTGCCCGTCCTCAACCAGGCGAAGTACCTCGAACGGGCGTTGGAGTCCATACTCGGCCAGGGGTACCCCGAGACGGAATGCATCGTCATCGACGGGGGGAGCTCTGACGGGTCGGCGGATATCGTCCGGTCCTTCGGCGACCGTCTCGCCTATTGGGTCAGCGAGCCGGACAAGGGGCAGAGCCATGCCGTCAACAAGGGTTTCTCGCGTTGCACGGGGGAACTCGTGACGTTTTTCCACGCCGATGACGAGTACATGCCGGGGGCGTTTTCCGACGCGGCGGAACAATACGTGCGCCACCCCGATGCAGGCGTTTACGCCGGGGCTTTCCGTTTCATCGACGAAGAGTCGCGTCCCCTGAGCGGGTTCATCGTGCCGTACCTCCGCCGTCCCGCCCCGACGGACCTGACCCTCGGCCCGCCCGGCGCGTACCGCCTGCACCAGGCCGCCCTCTTCTACTCGCGCGCGGCGCTCGAGGAGGCGGGCATGTACGTGCGGGAGGACCTCCGGTACGTGATGGACCGCGAACTCCTCTACCGCGTGCTCCGGCGCCGCCGGGCCGTCCTGACAGCCGTTCCCTACGGGTCGTTCCGAAGGCATGCGGAAAGCAAGAGCGGGAAAGGCGGACTCGCTTTCGCCCTCGAGTTCGCCTCCATCTACGAGTCATCCTGCACCGGCAACGCTCCCGACGACGCCCGGCGCAGGCGCATGGCGGATTACCGGAAGGCAGTGGGGTACCTTCGGCTCGCGAAAGAAGGGGGAATGCGCAGGGAAGCATTCCGGGCTGCCGCCCTCTACCCGCCGCTCTGTTTCTCGTGGTCATTCCTGGAGGCTGTTTTCTCTTTCCGAAAACGATCAGGGGGAAGGGCCGCATGAACGCACACAGGGATGAGATCATCGCGATCATCCCCGCGAGGGGCGGATCGAAAGGGATACCGCGGAAGAACCTCGTCGTGGTCGGGGGTGCGCCTCTCCTCGCGCATTCCATCCGCCAGGCGCGGGCATGCCCGAGGATAGGCCGTGTGTTCGTCTCGACCGACGACGACGAGATCGCGCGGACGGCAAGGTCCGAGGGTGCGGAAGTCGTCATGCGCCCTGCATGGACCGCTGTCGATACCGCGTCGTCGGAGTCGGCCCTCCTCCACGCGCTGGACGAGTACCGCACCGTGCACGGGAGCGACCCCTCTCTCGTGGTCTTTCTGCAGGCGACATCCCCCCTGCGGGGACGGGACGACATCTCGAACGCGATCGGCCTCTTGGAGCGGGAAGGGGCGGATTCGCTCTTCTCGGCGTGCACGCTGGAGGGATTCCTCTGGCGCCGCAGCGCCGACGGGCTGTACTCCTTCTCCTACGATTACCGGCGGAGACCGAGGCGCCAGGAAGCCCCGGAAGACCTCATGGAGAACGGTTCCATTTACGTCTTCAAGCCGTGGGTGCTCCGGGAACACGAGAACCGGCTGGGGGGGAAAATCGCCGTGTACTGCATGGACAGGCTCCACTCGTTCCAAATCGACACGCCGGAGGACATCGCGCTCTTCGAGAAACTGTTCCTCGTGGCGAACACACAAAGCGGGGCGGCAGCGTGAGCCCGTCGCCCCGGCACGGCACGGCCTTCTCTCCCGCGTGAAACTTCGGTTGGAATACACAGCAATTCGATAGGAGAACCCATGAACATCAAGATCGGTGACCGGCTCGTCGGCCCGGGGGAACCGTGTTTCGTCGTCGCCGAAATCGGTATCAACCACAACGGCGATGTGGGGATCGCCCGGAAACTCATCTCGGCGGCGCTCCTCGCGGGGGCCGAAGCGGTGAAGTTCCAGAAACGCACAATCGAGGTCGTCTACACGCCGGAGGAACTCGCCCGGCCGAGAGAAAACCCCTTCGGCCCGACGAACGGCGATCTGAAACGCGGGCTCGAATTCGGGCAGGAGCAGTACGAGGCGATCGACGCGTACTGCAAACAGCAGGGCATCATGTGGTTCGCCTCGTGCTGGGACGAGGGTTCCGTGGATTTCATCGAGCGGTTCGATCCGCCGGCGTACAAGATCGCGTCGGCCTGCCTGACGGACGACGACCTGCTCCGCTACCACAGGCGGACGGGAAAGCCGATCCTCCTCTCCACGGGCATGAGCACGATCGAACAGATCGACCATGCCGTCGAGGTGCTCGGCACGGACGGCCTCGTCATCATGCACTGCACGAGCACGTACCCCTCGAAGCCCGAGGAGCTCAACTTGAACGTCATCCCGCGTCTCGCCGAGCGCTACGGGGTGCCGGTCGGCTATTCCGGCCACGAGGTCGGCCTCTCGACGACGGTCGCCGCCGCCCTCCTCGGCGCCTGCATCGTCGAGCGGCACATTACGCTCGACCGCTCCATGTGGGGCAGCGACCAGGCGGCGTCGGTGGAACCGCACGGTTTCAGCCGCATGGTCAGGGACATCCGCGTCAACGAAGCGGCCCTGGGGGACGGCGTCAAGCGCGTCTACGACTCCGAACTCCCCATCATCGAGAAACTGCGCCGTGTCGGGAAATAAGCCGCCGCGAGGGAAGGGCGGATTCATGCCGGTATCGGTGAGGCAGAGACGATGACGGCCGTGCCGTCGAAGAAACCACGCATCGTCATGATCGTGCCCCGCGGCGAGGCGGTGAGGAATTTCCTCTACTCGGAGACGCTGTCCCGCCTGGCCCGCGATGCGGAAATCGTTCTCCTCTCCGTGGTCGAAGGCTTCGAGGAGGACGCGCACATTCGCCCCTACGTCTCGAAACTCGTCCCGCTCCGTGAACACGAGGAAAGATACCCCGTGACCCTCCTCCGCGGCCTCATCACGGATGCGCATTTCCGCTGGCTCTGGAGCGGCGTCGCGCGGAACAATCGGGAGACGGCGGATGCCCGCCCGAGGACATTCTGGAAAAGCGCCCGCTACCGCGTCTGGAAGGCCGTCGTCCGCTCTCTCGCCTTCCGGCCTGTGCTCGAAGAGCTGACACGCCTCGAGAACGACCTCGCGTGGCGCCTGCGGCCCACCCGCGAGTTCGACGCGCTGTTTGAGGCACTGCAACCGGACCTCGTCTTCAACTGCTCGCACATCCACGGTCCGGCGGGCGAGCTCCCGTGCCGCGTCGCGCGCAGGATGGGGATACCCGTCGCGGGCTTCATCTTCTCCTGGGACAACCTGACCTCGCGGAGCCGCATCATCGTGCCGTACGACCATTACCTCGTCTGGCACGAGGGGATGAAACGGACGCTCCTTGCCCAGTATCCCTTCATCGACCCCGCCCGCGTACACGTGACGGGCACGCCGCAGTTCGACTTCCATTTCCGCGACGATTTCCTCCTCCCGAGAGAAGAGCTGTGCCGGAGAATCGGCATCGATCCGGCCCTTCCCTACATCCTGTACACGACGGGGGTCGACCGGCATTTCCCGGAAGAGCACCTCCACGTGCGCGCGGTCATCGACATTCTCCGCGACCCCGCTTTTCCCGTTCCCTGCCGCCTCGTCGTGCGGACCTACGTGAAGGGGACCAGCCGGGAGATGAGAGCCCTCGCCGCCGAGCAGTGCGACGGGGTCGTGTTCCCGCCCGTCGAGTGGGACGAGCGCTGGTACACACCCTCGTACGGCGACCTGTCGCTGTACACCAGCCTCCTCCGCCACGCCGCCATGGGCATCAACGCGGCCTCCACCGTGTCGCTCGAACTGCTCATGTTCGGGAAACCCGTCGTGAACATCGGGTTCGACCCCCCCGGGAGCTCCCTCCCGCGCCATCTCCGCTGGCGGAGGCACATCGAGTTCGACCATTACGCCCCCGTCGCCTCGAGCGGAGCCGTCATGGTCGCGAACTCCGCCGACGACATGCGGGCGATGATCCGCCGGGGATTGCTGGATCCCGAGAACGGGGCGGATGCGCGGAAGCGTTTCATCCGGGAAATGTTCGGGGACACGCTCGACGGGAAATCCGGCTCGAGGGTGGCGTCGGTCCTCCTGAGACTGGCAGGCGAGGCCTCGGAACGAAAAGCTCGCCTATCGGGGTGCGCATGACGCCGCAGGTGCCGCTGTGAAAAACGGAACCGCCGAAAAACCTCGCCTCCTCGTCGTTTCGCATGTCCGGCCCTTCCCGGGCGACGCCGGACAGCAGAAGCGCGTCGCCAACATGCTCAAAGCGCTCCGGGGTCATTTCACGGTCGACTTCCTCACCTTCGCGCGGGATCGGGACCGCCCTCTCGTGACGGAACGCCTCTCCCAGTGGGTCGACAGGCCTGTCGTCATGAGCTCCCGAACGATGCGGAACCCGTTCGCGCGAGTGTTCTACGGCGTCCTATCGAGGCTGTCCATGCTCGCCTGTGGTGTGAAATATTCGAATCACCTGATAGGAAGCGTGGAGCTGAATGAAAAGCGAATCGGGGAGCATGTCCGTCCCGAAGACTATTCGCTCGTCCTCTACGAATACATCCACGCGTGGCGGTCGGCGAAGCTCTTTCGCAGGAGGGGCATACCGTGCATCCTCGACATGCACGATGTCCTCGTGCGGACGTACGAACGCTACCTGCAGTCCTTGAGGTTCGCACCGCGTTTCTGGAAACGGTACGCTCTCCGGCGCTACGGAGAGGAAGAGAGGAGGGCGTGGCGGTCGTTCGACGGTATCGTCGCCATAAACAAGGCGGAGTACGACGAACTCAGAACGACCTTCGGGGATGACATGGCGCTCTTTTACGCCCCCATGGGGATCGACATGGAGGAGTGGCAGTACGGACATGGGCCCGCAGCCCCTCCCCGCGTCGCTTATTACGGTGGGCTGGGGAACCCGAACAACAGCCGGGACGCGATGGCGTGCTACGAGAAGGTGATGCCGGAGGTCTGGAAGGAAAATCCCGGCGTCGAACTGTGGATCCTGGGGAGCAACCCGCCGGCGGCTCTCAAGGCGCTGGAAGAGAAGGATCCCCGCGTGAAGGTGCCGGGGTTCGTCGAGGAGATCAAACCCATTCTGGGTTCTTCGTCCGTCATGCTATGCCCCTTCACGGGCCGTTTCGGGTTCCGGAGCAGGATCGTGGAAGCGATGGCGCTCGGCGTTCCCGTGATCGCCGCGAGAGACGCCGTGTACGGGATGGAATTCGAAAACGGGAACGGCATCTTCATCGTCGACACCGTGGAGCGGATGCCGGGGATCATCAACGAACTCCTGAGGGACGCTACGGCACTGAACGCTCTTCGAACTTCCGCACGGACCGAGGCGGAACGGCTGTACGGATTCGAAAGCTCGTACGGGAAGGCGGCACGGGAGATCGCTTTGTTCGCTGAATTGTTCCCGCGAGGATGGCAGAACCCGTACGGAAAAGGGGACGATACCGTCGTCCCCGATCTTGAGAGAAGGAATATGTGAACCAATGCGCGGCCGTTCCGACCGATGGAGTGCATGAATCCCCTCCAGTTTTTACGGCCGCATCTGAGTCCAAAGAAATGGGTCTTTACGAAATTCGAGCGGGAAAGGGGTGAGCAAACATTCCCTCGAATCCCGACGGGAGAATGTCGGCATGGTGAGGGAACGGTTTGAATCATGAACTTCTATCGCGACGGCCTATCCATGAAGGGAAAACCCGGTACCAATAAGGAACGATGCGGTATCCATGCGGTTGCTCGTCGTCTCTCATAAACTTTGCTGGGAAGACCCTGCTTCCCCCACGGGTTACTCGACGGATGGCGGCTTCCCGGACCAGATGCGCGCGCTCTCGGAACTCATGGACGAAACCACGATACTCCTCCCGCTCGACGGAACGCCGCATCACGGGGGAAAAGGGATGCTGAGCGGGAAAAACTTTCGCGTTATCCCTCTTCCCAAACCGAGAGCCGACGAAGGGGTAAAGAGAAAACTCGCCATGATCCCCTGGACGGCCGCCAATATCGGACGAATCCGGGCATTCATCGAGCAGGCGGACTGCGTACACACCCCGATACCCGGAGATATCGGTACGGTGGGAATGCTCGCGGCCCACGCGGCGAAGAAACCCCTCTTCGTCCGGTACTGCGGGAACTGGACGGTACAACACACGGCCATGGAACGGTTCTGGCGGCGGTTCATGGAAAGGAACGCCGGCGGGCGGAACGTCATGCTCGCGACGGGCTGGGCACCCGATCCACCGTCGGCGCTGAACCCGAACATCAAGTGGATCTTTTCGACGACGCTCACGGAAGAGAGGCTGAAACGACAGGCGAGGAAGAGGACTCTCCCGGAACGCCGTCCTCTCCGGCTGATCACGGTCGGACGCCTCGAAAAGGGGAAAGGCATTCACCGTTCCATCGCGGCGGTGAGAATGCTCGCCGACAGGGGCGTGGACTGCGTCCTCGACATCGTGGGAGACGGGCCGCAGAGGGACATGCTGGCGGCGGAAGCGGACCGGCAAGGCGTCGGGAACCGCATCCGTTTTCTTGGACGGACGGACCGAGAGGGGGTATTCGCGTTCCTCGCCGATGCCGACCTGTTCCTTTTCCCGACCGACACCGAGGGTTTCCCGAAAGCCGTCGTCGAAGCCATGGCGTCGGGCCTCCCCGTCGTCGCAACCCCCGTGTCGGCTCTCCCGCACGTCCTCGGCAGGGGAGGCGGTATACTCATGCGAGACTCGTCCCCTGCGTCGATCGCAGGGTCCGTGGAATCCTGCATCGCCGATCCGCGGAGGTATGCGGCGATGTCGGAAAAAGCGGTCGAGACCGCGGCTTCATATACCCTGGAGCGTTGGAAGCAGGAACTCGCAGAGATTCTGACAAGCGTATGGGGGCCGCTGCGTGAGCGATAACGAACTCTCGAAACAACGGATCGCGTTCATCGCCGGCACGCTCGGTCAAGGCGGCGCGGAGAAGCAGTTATACCATCTCCTGCAGATCCTGACGGGGGAGGGTGTGAAATGTGCCGTGTTTTCTTTGACCAAAGGGGAATACTGGGAAGAGAAGATAAGAGAATTGGGGGTTCCTGTGATTTATTGTGGTGGAAATGGTACCAAAATTTCACGATTCATTTCTTTGTTGAGAGCTGTGACTGCATTCCAAGCGACAATTATTCAAAGCCAACACTTTTACACTAACCTCTATGCTATTACTCTTTCACTTTTAACAAAGGCTATTGCCATTGGGGCAGTTCGAAGCGAGCTTCAAGCAGAAATCCAAAATTGTGGTTATATAATTGGATTTTTAAATTTGTATTGTCCGAGTTATTTATTTATCAATTCTCGATCATCTTTTACTAAAGTTATAAATAAAAAACATCATAATAAGAAGTCTTTTTTTTTACCAAATGTCGTGGATGTTGATTTCTATAAACAATGTCAGAAATCAAATACAGGTACATTTACTCTTCTTGCTGTTGGGAGATTTTCTGAAGAAAAACGTTATGACCGTATTCTTGATATATACGTTAACTTGACGAATGAAGTTAAAAGCAAAGCACGTGTTATTCTTGCAGGTACAGGGCCATTGAAATACGATCTTATGGACAAAGCGAGAAAATATGGCTTAAATAGAAATAGATGTATATTTACAGGAAATTATACAGACACAGTCGAACTGTATAAATCCGCAGATGTTTATTTACTGACCTCACAATACGAGGGAATGCCGAATGTCGTCATGGAGGCAATGGCTTGCGGATTGCCTGTCGTTGCGACGGCAGCCGGCGATACACCGGAACTGTTCCCGCCGGAACTCCGGTGGCTCGTGATCGATCCTTATTCTCCGGATGCCTTCGTGTCCGTTCTGGAAAAGCTTTACCACAACCCCGATCTCAGGCTGGAGATCGGACGAAAACTCAGAAACTATATCGTTGACCATCATTCCCTAGAAGTGTTGAGGCCGCGGATCATCGAAACGTATCGTTCGGTCTGCACCGGGGGAAAGCATAGGATTGACACTGCTGCATGATCGGGTCTCCGTACACGACATTCCGGGCTTACAGGCTGCCGAGAACGCATGGCAGGTCATCGCCGTTTCTCGGGCCGTTCACGCTCGACGACCCGACGGTGCCGATCACACGACTCTGGATGGTACGGATCATCGTGTTCCACGCCGTGCTGGGTATCGCACTCAAGTACATCCCGTATCTCTCCCTCCTCTATGCGCTCGTCGTGGGTTGGTACGCCCTCTCTACAGCAATCCGGACCCCCACGGCGGACCGTATCCTCTATACGATCGGCTATATCGCAGGTGCGGAGGTCTTGATTCGGATGACAAAGGCACCGGTGCTCTGGATGTATTCGGAATACTTGATTCTCGTTCTCGCCATCGTGCTCATCAACCGGATGCGGCCGGTCCGCCGGCAGCTCATGAGCCCGCTCGTGTATTTCCTTCTCCTCCTCCCCTCCGTAGCCGTTTCGGCCCTATCGGGCGACTGGAGCGCCTTCCGCCAAGGGGTGGCGTTCAACCTGGCTGGGCCCGTGTGCCTCGGTATCGGTGTGCTCGCCGTCTCGCGCCTCTCTTTCAGCAGGAGAACCTACGAGGGGGCGATGTTCTTCGCCGCTTTGCCCGTCGTATCCGTCGCAGCCATCGTAGCGGTCAGGCACCTCGGTGGGACGGAGGTGCATTACGCCGTCTCGGCCGCGAGCAAGGAGGCGTCGGGGGGGTATGCGCCGAACCAGGTCTCCAACGCCCTCTCTTTCGGCGCCGTGATGTTCCTCTCGCTGGCGGCGATCGCGGAGAAATGGAAAGCGGGCCGGACGATGATGATCGTTCTTTTCATCCTCCTAACCGTCCTGGCGGTGCTGACCATGTCGAGAGGCGGGGCGTGGAATCTCGCGGCCTTCTGCATCCCCTTTTTCCTCTTTCGGCTCGGGAAGGCGAAGAAACGCTTCCGCTTTCTTCTTGGGTCAGCTATGGTGCTTCTTCTCTATGGGGAATTCATCGTCCCCTGGATGGACAAGTATTCGGAAGGTGCTCTTGAACGGCGCTACAAGGACACGAACGTAACCCACCGGGACGAAATGGCCCGCTCGGAACTCCGCGCGTTCACCGAGTCGCCGCTGACGGGTGTCGGTCCCGGTATGTCGGCGAAATACCGGCGCGAAGTGCTCCGAGGGGAGTATTCGGAGTCGCATACGGAGTTCACGCGCCTCCTTGCGGAGCACGGCGTGTTCGGGATAGCGGCGTTCCTCGCGCTCGTGTACCTCTTCGCAGTCATCACGATCCGCGCGAGGAAGACCATCGATCGGGGGTGGATCCTCGGGGCCATTCTCTGGGTGGTCGTCTTCTTCTCCCATTCCGCGACGCGGCTGGTCATCTTCGCCTTCCTCATCATGCTCGCGACGATTCTCTCCTCTATCGAGGATCGCGAGATGGCCTCGCCGTGAATACGATCTTCCCATCCAGTTTTCTTCCGCGTTCGGCTCGATAACCGGTATATCAGGGCATCGTTTCCCGACATCGTGAAACAGAGATAAAACATCGTACGAGTCCGCCATGTCCTCCGTCACCCATCTCGTGAAGGGGATCCGCCTCCTCGTTTTCGATTTCGACGGGGTGATGACGGATAATACCGTCATCGTCTTCCAGGACGGGAAAGAAGCCGTCGTCTGCCATCGGGGGGACGGGCTGGGCGTGACACGCCTGAAACAGATCGGTTTCCCGATGCTCGTTCTTTCGACGGAAACCAACCCGGTCGTGAGGGCGCGCTGCGACAAGCTGGGGATAGAGTGCCTCAACGGGGTAGGCGACAAATTGTCTATCCTGAAGCGCATCGCCGCCGAGCGCGGAATCGATGCGCGCGAGGTAGCATACGTCGGCAACGACGTGAACGACCTCGAGTGCATGCGATGGGCCGGCTTCCCTATTGCCGTAGCCGACGCCCACCCTGCCGTGCTGGGAACGGCTCGGTACGTCACGAAAAGCCGGGGTGGGCACGGAGCGGTTCGGGAAATTGCGGATCTATTTCTCCCTGAAACGGATGGAGGTGCCTCTTGAACGGCGAGCGGCCATGTGCGGGATAGCCGGCATCCTGATGCGGGAGTACGGCCGGCAGGCGGATGCCGCCGTGTGCAAGCGCATGCTGGAGTGCCTGCGCCACCGCGGGCCGGACGACGAAGGGAGTTGGCGGAAGGACAACGTCTTCCTCGGCCATACCCGCCTCAGCATCATCGACACGACGGAGAACGGGAGACAGCCGTTCCTCTCGGAGCGAGGCGACATCGTGGCGGTTTTCAACGGCGAAATCTACAATTCCGAGGAACTGAAGGCCGACCTCGTCCGGCGCGGCCACCGCTTCATCGGGGCTTCGGACGGCGAGGTGATCCCGCACCTGTACGAGGAATACGGCGAATCCCTGGCGGAGAAACTGCGCGGGATGTTCGCGATCGCGATCTACGACATGCCAGCACGGCGCCTCTTCCTCATGCGGGACCGGTTCGGCATCAAACCTCTCTACTACGCTTCGGCGCCGGAGGGGTTCGCTTTCGCCAGCGAGATCAAGGCGCTGTTCCCCGTTCCCTTTCTCGATTTCGCCATCGATTACCAGTCCGTCAGCGATTACCTGAACCTCTCGTACATCCCCGACCCTGCGACGGGCTTCGTGCACGTATCGGCCCTCACGGCCGGCACCGTGCTCAAATGGGAAGAAGGAAAGACCGCTCTGCGCGTCTACTGGTCATATCGAGCGGGGAACGACGGGGAGATACCAAGGGCAGAAGATCTTCGGGAACTTCTCCGACAAGCCGTCGGCCGACAGCTGCGGGCGGATGTGCCGATCGGGACCATGTTGAGCGGGGGCATCGACTCCTCCATCGTTACGACGTTCGCCGCCTCTGAAACGGAGCGGAACATCGCGAGCTACACGGTGAAGTTCGCCGAAAGCGCTTATGACGAGTCCGAATACGCCCGTGCCGTCGCTACGGCGGTGGGAGCGAAACATACGATCGTGGAAATCGGGAAGGATTGCTCTTCCATCGAGGAACTCGAAGGCATTCTCACGCACTTCGACCAGCCGTTCGGGGACTCCTCTTCCATACCGACGTACTACATATCCCGCGAGATGCGCAAACATGTCAAGGCAGCGCTCTCGGGCGACGGCGGCGACGAGATCTTCTACGGCTACCCCGACTTCACCTACATTTCGGCGGTTCTGCTCGCGCGCCCCTTCATCGGCATGCTCCATCCCCGGACGGCATCGGCCGCCGCCGCCGTGATCCGTTCGCGGCCGCAGATCGCCCGGTACATCAGGAGACTGCAGGCATACCGCGGCAAGAGCCCGGATGCCATCCTCGCGGACATGTATTCGTACCTCTCCGATGAGGAGAAGAAGCACGCGTTGTCCCCGGAAGGCCAGTCTGCATTTTCGGGGGCGGAATCCACCCTCAGGCTGTACGCGCCTTACGCGGAACGGCTCGCGAAGGAGCCGAAAGATGCCGTCAGCGAATTTCTCGTCAAGTACAGCCTCCCCTGCGACATGCTCAAGAAGGTAGACATGATGAGCATGGCTTCCGGGCTCGAGGTGCGCGTCCCCCTGCTCGACGAACAGGTCGTGGACTTCGCCTCACGCCTCCCTGCGCGTGAGAAACACAGGCGAGGCAGGGGGAAGATCCCGTTGCGGGAAATCCTGAAACCTCACATCCCTTCCGCGGCGATCGAGCGGAGGAAACAGGGCTTCGGCATCCCCTTCGACACCTTTCTGAAGGGGGAACACCGCCGGTACATCGCGAATGCACTTCTCGACGTGGGCTCGCCGGCGGGCCGCCTCTTCAAGCGTGATTGGCTGGAACTTCTCCTGGACGCATTTCTCTACGGGAACAAGAGGCCCGATCTGAGAAGCAGATATATGGTCTACCAGCTCGTCTACATGCTGTTTTCCCTCGATCGTTGGTTGAGGCGGCATGCGTGATCGAACATTTCCCTATGGAGAGGAACTGAAGCCCGCCGGAGCAGTTTCTCCTTTCAAAGGTCCATCGCCATGTGCGGGATAGCCGGAATCTTCAGCAATAGCGCCATCGAGACACGGGTGTTGGTCGATATGACCCGGAGAGCCGCTCATCGCGGCCCCGACGGCGAAGGGTACTGGCTCCTGCGAGAAAAAGGGGGGGCGGGGCGATTCTTCGATGCTTCCGAAACGAGCAGGGATACGGCACCCATCGTCGCGGGTTTCGGGCACCGACGGCTGGCGATACTGGACTTGAGCGAGGCTGGGAGACAGCCGATGTGCGACCCGTCGGGAAGGGTCTGGCTGTCCTATAACGGCGAGGTGTTCAATTTCGTCGAACTCCGGCGGGAGTTGAGCGCGCGGGGACATGTGTTCCGGAGCTCGACGGATACCGAAGTCATCCTCGCGTCGTATCTCGAGTGGGGTAAGGACTGTTTCGCTCATTTCAACGGGATGTGGGCGATCGCGATTGCCGACACCCGCAGAGGGGTGCTCGTCCTCTCGCGCGACCGCCTCGGTATCAAGCCGTTGTACTATTCGTCTTCAAGGGGCGTATTCGTCTTCGCTTCGGAAATCAAGCAAATACTCGCGGTTCCCTGGGCCAAACCGGTAGCGGATATCGATACCGTCGCCGAATACATTGACAGCGGGTACCAACCGCCGGGATGCACGTTCTTCCGGGATATTTACGAGGTGATGCCCGGAACCACTATGACGCTGAGGATGGACGACCCCAGCGTGCGAGAATGCTCCTGTTTCTGGGAATTCTCGATCCGCCAGGCCGAGGAGAAGAGGCGAGAGGAACTCGTTCCCCGTATCCGCGATATCTTCCGGGACGCTGTCGCGATCCGGCTCCGGTCCGACGTCCCCGTAGGGGTGTGCCTCTCGGGCGGTCTGGACTCGTCGTCGATATACGGGGAGATGCATGCGCTGGGAAGCGGGACGGGACCCTTCCCGGCCTTCACAGCCGTCTACGACAACCCGAGCTTCGACGAGGACGAGTATGTGAAGATCATGCTCAGGCGCACGGGGGGTGTCGGGCACTTCGTCGTTCCGACGGCGGATGCCTTCATGGAAAGCCTCGAACGTTTCACGTACTGTCACGACGAGCCGGTCGGTTCCCTCAGCGTGTTCGCTGCGTGGTGTGTGATGGGTGCGGCACGGCGCGAGGGGGTGCCGGTCCTGCTCAACGGGCAGGGCGGGGACGAGCTGTTCTCGGGGTATTGGCCCGCCTACTACGTCTACCTGGCGAAAGGGTTTCGCAACAGGCCGTGCCGTGCTTTCCGCGACCTCGTCGGTGCGCTCATGCCCACAGGCAACGCGGAAATCATCCGCCGTTTCCCAGCCCATGCGCGGCAGTATCTCCAACGCAGGAACCGCCGGAACCGTCGTCTTCTCCTCCCGGAATGGAAGAGCCGTGGGCGGACCTTGGAAAAGAACTGGGCCGCTGAGGCGCTGGCCGTGAGCGATGGCGAGTTCCGCCTGCGCGAGCTGAGGAGCATCCATCTCCCGCGCCTCCTCAAGTGGGAGGACAGGAACTCGATGGCGTTCGGCGTCGAAGGGCGGTACCCATTCCTCGATTACCGTCTGGTCGAGCTCGCGCTTTCCATTCCCGTCGAGCGCAATTTCAGGAACGGGTGGAACAAGTACCTCCTCCGCCTCGCATTCGAAGACATCCTCCCCGACGAGATCCGATGGCGGAAAACGAAGATCGGTTTCGAAACACCCCAGGCGGAGTGGATGACGTCGGTTCTGCGGCGTCCCCTCATCGAATGGAGCCGCCGGCCTTCGCCGATGTTGTCGGAAATCGTGGACCTTTCCGCTCTCACATTCCTTGCCGGCACGGTTTTCGGTTCGAAGAAAATCGATCGCATGGACGAGGGCCAACTTTTATTCATGAGGCTGTTCTTCCTCGATGCCTGGGGGCGCACCTTCTGTGTCATCGTCCCCACGGCTTCGCAGGGAACGGACGCGGAGACGCTCCGCGGGTGCGTTGTATATGGGCGTCGGATGGGCGAAGGGGGAATCGGCGGAGAGGCTCCCGGCGGACTGGAACCCGTGCGGGCAGAATTCACGATACACGAAAGCGAGACGCCGTATTCCGCTTCGCCGCGCATCATGGTCCCGGCAGCGAGGCGGAAAAGCATCGGGATACGCGTCTGCGTCGTGACGAGCGAGTGGCCCAGCGATGAGCACCCTTTTTCCGGCATCTTCATCCGGAATCACGTGGAGCATCTCGAGCGGGAGGGTATCGAAGCGGAGGTCTTCCATTTCCGTGGAAACAAGAGCGCATGGCAGTATATCAAGGCGTGGGCATCTCTGCGGGCGCTCTTGAGAAAACAATCCTTCGACATCGTCCATGCACACTTCGGGCAGTCCGCCTTGGTCGTGCTCCCCGCATCCAAACCTTTCGTGATCACGTTTCGCGGGAGCGACCTGGAGGGCATCATCGGGAGGAACGGGAAACCGACGTTCGTTGGGCGCAGCCTCCAGGCGGTGAGCAGGTGGGCCGCCCGCAAAGCGGATATGGTCATCCTCGTGTCGAATTCCCTGCGCAAGTACATCGACCCCTCCCTCAATCCCCGTATTCTCCCCAGCGGGGTCGACACGACACTTTTCCGCCCCCTCGACAGGCGTTCCTGTCGAAATGAACTGGGTTGGG
Organism: Bacteroidota bacterium; assembly: GCA_029907355.1. Classification (GTDB taxonomy): domain Bacteria; phylum Bacteroidota; class Ignavibacteria; order SZUA-365; family SZUA-365; genus JARYLZ01. The sequence continues at coordinate 21,542 of JARYLZ010000015.1, forward strand.
ACGAGTCGGAATTCGTGGCCGTCTTCGTCGGCAGTCCGGACGACCCGAACAAGCGGTTCTCCCTCGCGAAAGAGGCCGTTCGTCTCGCAGCGGAAATGCATCCCTGCCGTCTCGAACACGTCTGGGGCGTCGCCCAAAAACATTTGCCGGTGTACCTGAATGCAGCCGACGTTCTTCTCATGACATCCCGGCTGGAAGGTTCCCCCAACGTGGTCAAGGAAGCCCTCGCCTGCGGACTCCCGGTCGTGAGCGTGCCGGTCGGGGACGTTGCGGAAAGGCTCGCCGGGGTTCAGGGTTCAGTACTCTGTCCCGACGACAGTCCCGAATCCGTCGCCCGAGGGATCCTCGAGGTGATGGAATACACGGAGCGGAACGGAAGGCCGCCATTCACGCCGGAAGCGGTCGTCTCGGAAGCCGAGAACGCGAGGAAGCTCGTCGGGTGGTACCGCCAACTCCTCGAGGGCCGTTGAGGCGGGGGCCCTCGCGCACAGCAGCACAACGGGATGCGTATTCTCCTCATCAACCATTACGCAGGTTCCCCGCGGCACGGGATGGAGTACCGGCCGTACCACTTCGCGCGCGAGTGGAAGAAGGCGGGGCACGACGTGAGCATCGTGGCCGCATCCTACTCGCATCTTCGAAGCGAACAACCGTCCGTGCGGCGTCCGTTCACGGAGGACGCGGTCGACGGCATCCCGTTCGTGTGGCTGAGGACCCCATCGTACCGGGGGAACGGAGCGGCGCGTGCCCGGAACATCTTCTCCTTCGTGCTCCGGCTCCATCGGTACGCGCGGAGAATTGTCGAGAAGATGCGGCCCGATGTCGTCATCGCGTCATCCACATACCCGCTCGACGTCTATCCCGCCCGCCGTATGGCGTCGCTTGCCGGTGCGCTCCTCGTCCACGAGATACACGACCTCTGGCCGCTGACCCTGGTCGAACTCGCAGGCATAAAACCATATCACCCGTTCGTCGCACTCCTCCAGGCAGCGGAGAATTACTCGTGCCGCGTGTCGCATCTCATCGTGTCGATGCTGCCGCGCGCCGATGAACACCTCATGGCGCACGGAATGGAGCCGGCCAAATACGTTCACATACCGAACGGCGTGGACCTGGAAGTGTGGAAGTCAGCGGAACCGATCCCCGAGGAGCACGAAGCGGCCATCGCCGAACTGCGCGGGAAGGGTGTTTTCCTCGTGGGGTACGCAGGAGGGCACGGCGTTTCCAACGCACTGGATATCGTGATCGACGCTGCAGCCCTCCTGGACAGGAGCGGTATCGCCTTCGTTCTCGTCGGGCAGGGACCGGAGAAGGAAGCCCTGCGAGAGAGAGCCGCATCGCGATGTCTTTCGAACGTATTTTTCCTCTCTCCGGTAAAGAGGGTGCAGATCCCCGACTTGCTCTCCCGCTTCGACGTTCTCTTCCACGCGATGCGCCCCAGCCCGATTTACCGGTTCGGGATAAACCCGAACAAGCTGTTCGACTACATGATGGCGGGAAAACCCGTCATCCAGGCCGTGAATGCGTGCAACGACATGGTCAAGGAAGCCGATTGCGGGATCACCGTGCCTCCCGGCGATGCGCGAGCGCTCGCGGAGGGGATCATGGCCTTGAAAGGGATGAGCGAGTACGAACGGAGGTGCATGGGAGAGCGCGGGAAAACACATGTCCTCGCGGAATACGACGTGGCGAAGCTCGCCTGCCGATTCGCGGATATCCTGGAAGAGAAGCTCGCGGAGTTTCGTCTGGGGGGTGAAGCGCGGTGAGCGGATACTCCGACCCCACTGAAGCGGGACGCATCGCCCGTGTGTACGGCGAATACGAGCGTGCAGACTGCGCGGCCGGGAAATGGTCCGGAGGGAACCGGGGCAACACCGCCATCCTTCGCGAGCGACGGACACTCACGGCGCGCTTTCTCGAACGCTATGCCCCCCATGGTATCGGAACGCTCGACATTCTCGAGGTCGGGTGCGGCGAGGGGCAGGTGATCGCCGAACTCATCGGGATGGGCGCGGACCCGTCACGCGTGACGGGCGTGGACATCCTCGAAACGCGCATCGGCAAGGCACGCGATAAGATTCCCGGTGTACGCTTTCTCGCGATGGACGCAGCGGCTATGGATTTCCCGGACGGCAGTTTCGACCTCGTCGTCCTCTTCACCGTGTTGAGCTCCGTCCTCGACGACGGGATCCGGAAGAGGATCGCCGGTGAAATCGACCGCGTACTCAAACCCGGAGGAGCGGTGCTCTGCTACGACATGCGTGTGAGGAATCCGGCGAACCCGAACGTCCGCGGCGTAGGCCGGAGGACCATGGCGGCACTGTTCCCCGGCTATACCATGCACGCATGTTCGCTCACTCTGCTCCCCCCTCTCGCCAGGCGACTCGGACCCCTCACCCCCATCCTGTACACGACACTCGCCTCCGTTCCGTTCCTCCGATCGCACCTGATGGTCATGCTGGTGAAGGGGGCTCCGTGACGCCGTCTGTTGCCTCTGCTTTTCCCCGGTGTTCGAATGCTGGAAAGGCACCTGTGAGGGGTGCATCCATCCGTCGAAAAAGATGAACCGATGGTCCCTGTTCATGTCATGACGAGCGGTAAGGTGCATCGGACGCGGCGAACGGTTCGTCCTCTTCGGACGGTGTGCGCTTGCGGCCAGTGTGTTCTCCGATGCTCCGTCGATCGCTTCCGCATTCTCAGTTTTTCTTCTGAACAACGGCGCTTCGCATGAACGTTCCCTTCTTCCGTTACGAATTCGACCCCGAAGCCCTGGCCGCCATCGAGGAATGCCTCCGGTCAGGCTGGCTGACCACCGGACCGAAGACGAAAGAGTTCGAGAAGCGGTTTGCCGAAGCGGTTTCCAACGGTGAGACGATCCATGCGGTCGCCGTGAATTCTTGCACGGCCGCTTTGCACCTCGCCCTCGAAGCCGTAGGAGTGAAGAGAGGGGATCTCGTCGTCGTGCCCACCATGACGTTCGCGGCGACCGCCGAAGTCGTGCGGTATTTCGACGCGATCCCGGTGTTCGTCGACGCGGACCCCGTCACACTCAGCCTCTCCACGCTCCACCTCGAGGAGGTCATGAAAACGATCGCCGATGGGGGGAAAGTGCCGGGACCGGTTACGCGCGGGCGCAGGCTCCGCGCCGTTATCCCGGTCCATTACGGGGGGCGGCCGTGCGACCTCGGCAAAGTGAACGTGTTGGCGGCGCGATACGGGTGCGACGTGATCGAGGACGCCGCGCACGCTTTCCCTGCGGCATTTTCCGAAAATGGTTCCCTGAAGAAAATTGGCGGTGGGACTTCGCGCATCACCTGTTTTTCCTTCTACGCGAACAAGACTATCACGACCGGCGAGGGCGGCATGGCGACGACGACGGAACCCCTTCTGGCGGAACGCATGCGCCTGATGTCCCTTCACGGCATGGACCGCGATCCGTGGAACAGGTACGCGAAGTCGGGCACGTGGGATTACCGGCTCGTGGCGCCGGGATTCAAGTACAACCTCACCGACATTGCGTCTGCCATCGGCCTTTCTCAGCTGGAGAAAGCGGAACGGTTCCGCGCTGCGAGGCAGGCCATCGCGGAGCGGTACGACCGCTTTTTCGCCGATCTGGAGGAAATCGAGACGCCTCCGAGATCCGACGACGTCGTCGACGCCCACCATCTCTACGTGATCAAACTGCGCCCCGCCGCGATGGCTATCGACCGGGCGCGCTTCATCGAAGAAATGCGCGCCCGCGGTGTCGTCTGCTCGGTGCACTGGCGACCCCTCCACATGCACCCCTATTACGTTGAAACCTATGGGTACGCACCGGGGGATTACCCGCAGGCAGCCGCCGCGTGGGAGCGCATCGTCTCCCTCCCCCTCTTCCCGTCTATGACGGAAGAGGAGATAGAGGTCGTGATAACAGCGGTGCAGGAGGTCGTGCGGCGCTTCCGGTCGAAGGGGCGATAGAGATCGTCAAGGCCGCTCTGGATTCCCCGATGCGAGGAGGAGATGAGCGAACACGAGAAACGGGGCTGTATGAGGGTGGATACGGGAAACGAGGGGGGACAGAGCAGATCGCCTCGGCATTTCCCGCGCGTTCTCGACATCGTCTTTTCGGCGATGGGCCTTCTGGTGCTTTCACCCCTGCTCGGGTTGATCGCGATCCTGGTACGCGCGAGCTCGCCGGGACCGGTGTTCCATCGCGCTGTCCGAGCAGGGGTGAAAGGCCGTACGTTCACGCTGTACAAGTTCCGCACGATGTACCACCGCCGAGAGGACAGCGGGCCGGGTGTGACATACGGTGATGACCCGCGCATCACGGCGGTAGGGCGCGTATTGCGGCGTTGGAAGCTCGACGAACTTCCCCAGTTGGTCAACGTCCTCAAGGGGGAGATGAGTTTGGTCGGCCCTCGGCCGGAGGACCCGCGTTTCATTCCATACTACCCTTCGCACCTGCGGAGCATCCTGGAGTACAAACCGGGCATTACGAGCCCGGCATCGGTTCGGTACCGGAACGAGAGCGCAATCCTGCCTACGGGGAACCCGGAAGCGGAGTACATCGCGAACATCCTCCCGGAGAAACTCGCGATCGATATCGCTTATTTTCGAACTGCCGGTTTGCTGGACCATGTACAACTGTTATTCAAGACCGTCCTCGGCAGAAGGTAACCGTCACGACCGGCAGATTCCATACGGAGGCGACGAAGAGACATGAACGACGCCGAGTCCGTCGACGTCGAACCATTGACCATCGAGCCGCCATGAGATCCGACTTCGATAGGCATGCGATGCGGACAGCCTCACCCCGCGGACAGCGCCAACCGGGGAATGCCCGTCTTGTCGGACAGGATGGCCCGCGCACGCGGCCGGCGGTCCGGAAAGCATTCCTCCGTCTTTTCTTCACAGTTGCCCTCGCGCTGGTCATCTTCCCTGCGGGGGCGACGTCCCAGGCCGTCTACCTTCCCCTCCGACATCCGGTCTACGAATATCTCGACCGAATAGAGACGCGGTACGGTTTCGCGCCGCTCCAGTTCGCGCGGCCGTTTTCGCGCATGCTCATCGCGCGCTTACTGGACTCGCTTGGGCGTTCGCCTCTCGCCCTCACACGGTATGACCGGGACGAGCTCGCCTTCTACCGTCGCGAATTCGCGGAGGAACTGCGGCGACTCCGCCCGGGGGACACACTCGATGTCGGCGCACCGCGATGGAATCTCTTCCGCGTCAGATCGACGTTTCCCGCGAACAGCTTCTTCGCCGCCGACGTCGTGCTTCGCGGGGGGTACGAACTGCGCCGCGGCGCCGACAATGTAATCAGGCGTTCGAACGGCGTGGCGGCATACGGCTACGCGGACGATGTCCTCGGGCTGTCGATGCGCTGGTACGACAACGGCAGGTCGGGGATCCCCTACGACGTCTACGCCGCCAGGACGCCCGAGCAGGGCATCGTCCGTGGTCCCGCGTCCTCGCCGATGTCGTACGAGTACGAAGTGGCCGAGGGGCAGTGCTTCTACAGCAACAGCTGGCTCACGCTTGGGATCCACAAGATGGATCTCTGGCGGGGGAGCGGCCGCCGAGGGTCCCTCATCCTCTCCGACAAGGCGCCGAGCTTCCCGGCCGCAGGGTTCCGCATCGATTTCTCGGAGAATTTCTCGTTCGAGTACTTCCATGCCTGGCTGATGTCGGATTCCCTCGACGATGCGCGGTCCTACCACCATCTCGACGGGCCCTACATCAAGATCTACGCGACGAAGTACCTGGCATTCCACGCGCTGACGGCGCGTCTCTTGCCGGGCTTGCAGATCGCACTCGGTGAGTCGATCGTCTACGGCGGGGGGGACATCAACCCGCTGTTCCTGATCCCGGTCATATCCTTCCGTGCAGCAGACCGCTGGACCCGCTGGACGACGGGGAATTCCCAGTTCTTCGCGGATGCCCGCTGGACGCCGATGCGCGGCGTGACGCTCTATGCAACGGGGTACGTCGACGAACTCGATTTCAGCAGGGTTTTCAGCGGCGGCAAGGACTTCGATTACCACATCGCGTACACAGCGGGGGCTTTCGTGACGGATGTGGAACGGCGGCTTACCGGTATCCCTTCGGAGACGCGCGTGGAATTCACCCGTGTCTACCCCTACGTCTACGCGAACCCGACACCGACACAGCAGTACAGCTCGCACCAAGTGGTGCTCGGCCACTGGATCGGCGCGAACGCGGACCTCGTGACACTGATGCATTCCGTACATCCCGCCCGGGGTTGGTCGGTACGCGCGCAACTCGAAACGGGGAGGTTCGGCGACCCCTACCCCGCACCGCTCGTGGAGGGGAGGGTCCAGCCGGCATTCCTGGCAAGGCCTCAGTTCGGCGTGTTCCAGGCCGGCGGTTCCGTGGAATGGATCCCTTTCCATGATGCGCTGGCGCGTGTAACGTGCACATACACCTCGCTCGAGAAGAAAGAGTCGTATTCCGGTGCTCCCTATACACCAGGGGTTTCGATATCGGCGATAGTTTCATATGGCCTTTTCTGAGAACATCCCGCAGGGTGAGTGTCCAAATGGAAATTCACCGCCGGGGTCATTGATGCATTCCCTTCCTTCCCGTTATATTTTCTCGTCATTTCGAGTCTAGCCTAGCTTCAATGGAATACCGCTGCAGGGGCGGAAGAGGAGCAGGAAAGGTATAAAGCACGGACACCCATCGTGACGAAAAGTATCGCGTCATACATAGCACGGATGCGGAACAGGCATTTCCTCCTGTTCGACATCATCGTGATGGCTATCGTCCCTGTCCTCGCGCTCATTCTCCGGCTCGACAATGCAATCCTCGTCCAGCAGAGTTTCCCCTCCCTCGTCGTGTACACCGTGGCAGCCATGGCGGTGAAGCTCGTCGTGTACCACCGTTTCGGGATGTACAAGCACCTCTGGCAATACGCGAGCATCGAGGAAGTCTCGGTGATTCTCGTCGCCGTTTTCACGGCTGGGATCATTTTCAACGTTTTCTACCTCCTGCTTCTCCCGCTTTTCCCGACGATCCCCCATACCATCCCGCGTTCCGTTCCTGCCATCGACCTGATGCTTTCGCTCGCTTTGCACGGCGGCATCCGCCTGGCGAGCCGGATATACACCACCCAGTTGAACAAGATCGAAAAGAAAGCGCGGAGCGAGGGGTCACGCGTCCTGATCATCGGGGCGGGGAATTCCGGCTCGATGATCGCCCGGGAAATCGTCCGGGATCCCGGCAGCGGCCTTCACCCCATCGGTTTCATCGACGACGATCCGAAGAAGCGGAGCCTGCTCATCCACGGGCTGCCCGTGCTCGGCACACGCGCGGATATCCCGAACGTATGCCGGGAACACGGCGTGGAACAGATCCTGATCGCGATGCCCTCCGCGAGCGGCCGTACGATCCAGGCCGTTCTGAAAATCATCGAGCCGCTCAAGATCAAGACCCGCACGCTCCCCGGCGTCAGCGAACTGCTGACGGAGAGTGTCAGCCTGCGGCACCTGCGGGAAATCCGTATCGAGGACCTGCTCAGGCGCGACCCCGTCAACACCGACATGGCGAGCGTGCAAGCCATGCTCTGCGGGAAACGCGTCCTTGTGACGGGAGCGGGGGGATCGATCGGGTCGGAACTGTGCCGCCACATCGCCCAGTGCCAGCCGGCGGAGATCTGTCTCCTCGGCCATGGGGAAAACAGCATTCACGCCGTGCACCGCGAACTGCGGAAAAAATACCCGGACATCCGATTCCACCGTGTCATCGCCGACATCCGTGACGATGCGAGGATGGGAGCGGTGTTCGAGACATACCGGCCGGATTTCGTCTATCACACGGCGGCGCACAAGCATGTCCCCCTCATGGAGGAGAACGCCGTCGACGCGGTGACGAACAACATCCTCGGAACGACCACCCTCCTGCGAAACGCCCACCGGTGCGGCGTCGGCAGTTTCACGCTCATCTCCACGGACAAGGCGGTTCAGCCGCGGAGCGTCATGGGGGCGACGAAACGCCTCGCGGAAATAGCGCTCCAAATCTTCGCGCGCCAGTACGACGTCCCGTACTCCGCCGTGCGGTTCGGGAACGTGCTGGGCAGCAGGGGGAGCGTCGTCCCGCTCTTCATGGAGCAGATCGCTGCAGGCGGCCCTGTCACGATCACGGACAGGAACATGCGCCGTTACTTCATGACTATCCACGAGTCCGTACAGCTCGTCCTGCAGGCTTCCACGCTCGGCGGCAAGGGGGATATTTACGTCCTCGACATGGGCGAGCCCATCCTCGTGCTCGATCTGGCTTTCGACCTGATTGCCCTGTCGGGAATGACGCCGTACAAGGATATCCAGATCGAATTCACCGGCCTGCGGCCCGGAGAAAAGCTCGTCGAACAACTCTTCCGCGAAGGGGAAGTGTTCAGCCGTTCGCGCCACGAGAAAATATTCACGGTGATCGACAAGGAACTGAACGGTTCCGGCAGTGTCCCCGTCATCCGCCGTGACGGTCTCGAGATCGCCGGGTTCGAGGGCTTCGAACATTTCATCCGGAGAACCGTCCTGCCCGCGGCGGCGGAAAGCCCGTTGCGCTTCGCGGAAACCATCCGGCCGCTCGTCCCCGAATTCCAACCCTTCGAGCAGGAACCCACCGGCGCGTGCGCGCCGGAAGACCTGGATTCCCTGGAGGGATAGAACAGCGCGGGCAGGGCGGTAATCGGAAGAAAACGCGCTCACCGCATGGGTTTACCCGGATCTCTTTCGAAGAATACCTCGCGGGCAGTACCATATGAAAACAGCGCTCATTACCGGCATCACGGGGCAGGACGGCTCGTACCTCGCCGAACAGCTCCTCGAGAAAGGGTACACGGTCCACGGTCTCATCCGGCGCAGCAGTTCGTTCAACACCGGAAGGATCGACCATCTCTATAACGACCCGGCGATCCTCGACAAGCGCATGTTCCTGCACTACGGGGACATGACGGACTCGAGCAATCTCAACCGCCTCCTCGAGAAAATCCGCCCCGACGAGGTGTACAACCTCGCGGCACAGAGCCACGTGAAGGTCTCCTTCGAGGTGCCGGAATACACCGCAGAAGTTGATGCCATCGGGACGCTCCGCTTCCTCGATGCGATCAAGGAGACCGGCGTCCAGACCCGCTTCTACCAGGCGTCGACGAGCGAGCTGTACGGGAAGGCGCGCGAAATCCCCCAGCGGGAAACGACGCCCTTCTACCCGCGTTCCCCCTACGCGGCGGCGAAAATCTACGCCTACTGGATCGTCGTCAATTACCGCGAAGCGTACGGCCTGTACGCCTGCAACGGCATCCTCTTCAACCACGAGTCGCCGCGGCGGGGCGAGACGTTCGTTACCCGGAAGATCACGCGGGCTGCGGCCCGCATCAAGGCGGGCTTGCAGGAGAAGATCGCCCTGGGGAACCTCGATGCGAAACGCGACTGGGGGTATGCGCCGGAGTACACGGAAGCGATGTGGCTGATGCTCCAGCGCGACGAGCCGGAAGATTTCGTCATCGCCACCGGCGAGACCCACACGGTCCGGGAGTTTGCATCGGTGGCGTTTTCCGAGCTCGGGATCGACCTCGCGTGGGAGGGTCACGGCGTCGATGAGGTAGGCCGCGACCGGGACGGCGTGGTCCGCGTGTGCGTCAACCCCGTGTATTACCGTCCGACCGAGGTCGATATCCTGATCGGCGACCCGTCCAAGGCGCGCGACCTGCTCGGCTGGACCCCCCGCGTTCGGTTCGAGGAACTCGCGCGGCTCATGGCCCGCGCGGATTACGACAAGGTGCTCAAGCGCGGGTACTGAGAGGCGAGAGTCCTCCAATGGAGATCACGTCGAAGATTTACGTCGCGGGACACCGGGGCATGGTCGGCTCGGCGATCGTCCGCGCCCTGCAGCGGGAAGGTTTTCACGACATCGTGACGCGGGAGCTCGCCGAACTCGACCTGACGCGGCAATCGGACGTCGAGGCGTTTTTCGAAGCCGAACGCCCCGCCTACGTGTTCCTCGCCGCAGCACGCGTCGGCGGCATCCGGGCGAACGACGTGTACCGCGCCGAGTTCATCTACCAGAACCTCCAGATCCAGAACAACGTCATCCACACGTCGTGGCGGTCCGGCGTGCGCAAACTCCTCTTCCTCGGCTCCTCGTGCATCTACCCGAAGCACGCCCCCCAGCCCATGCGGGAGGAGTACCTCCTGACCGGACCGCTCGAACCGACGAACGAACCGTACGCGATCGCGAAGATCGCGGGGCTGAAAATGTGCGAGTCCTACAATCGCCAGTACGGCACGCACTTCATCTCGGCCATGCCGACGAACCTCTACGGGCCGAACGACAATTTCGACCTCGCCGGCAGCCATGTCCTCCCTGCATTGATACGGAAATTCCATCTCGGCCGCTTGCTCTCGGAAGGGAAGGACGACCTCGCCGCCGAAGATCTCGGCATGGCTGGAGCGCCATTATCCGCCGTACGCGCGCGCCTCGCGGAATACGGTATCCGCCATGACCGTGTGGAGGTGTGGGGCACCGGCGCGCCGAGGCGCGAATTCCTGCACGTGGACGACCTCGCCGCAGCATTGCTGTTCCTGATGGATCGGTACGATGAAACCGAGCACATCAACGTCGGATGGGGCGAGGACATCACCATCCGCGAGCTCGCCGAGACCGTCCGCGACGTCGTGGGCTTCGAAGGGGATATCGTCTTCAACCCCGCTTTCCCCGACGGCACACCGCGCAAACTCCTCGACATTTCGCGTCTCAGCGCCTTGGGCTGGCACCCGACGATACCTCTGCGCGAGGGGATACGCACGACGTACCGGTGGTATCTCGAATCGAGGGAGAAGAGACGGTGAGGGGCAAGAGAGCGCCAAGAGGTTTCTCCCGCGAAAGGGGTACCGTTTTGAATAACGATGCGCGATGGGGAAAGGAAGGAATGGTTTGGTGATCGGTTTTTCATAGAGATCGTTTCGATGCATCCGCTCAAGAGTTGAGGGTGGAGGGAAATGCGGAATCGCTCATGCTTGGGTCCCGAGGCTTTTCGAGACCCGCTCTGAGGAGGGTGAAGAGAGCATGCTCGTGCGCTTCTTCGGCACACGCTCTCGATTTTCGCGACCGTGGCGCATCGTGGCACCGGCACAATCTCAGCGGTCCTCCACTGCAGCACTTGGCAGGGGGTACGTGGCGTGGAAATCCCAAGCCCGGCCCGTACAGTCGGCTCCGAACCGCGTCAGGCAGAGACAGCTCGACCGATTTCCGCTCTTGTATGCTTCCGAGGATACGGCGTGGTACCTCCGTCATTTCCGAACGCGCCGCATGGGAAGGGAGATGGAAATACCTTGGCAATGAGAATAGGCATATCATGCTGTGCATGAACCCTCCTCTCTTGTCGGAAAGGGGCCGAGGAGGTTGAGGACGGAGGGGACGATCGAGCGCAGCGATGTCCGATAAATAGTTACGGATCAGAGGGGGCAAGAGAAAAAACGAATAGGGCTGGCATCCATCGGCTGCATGGCGACATGAAAGGCGGGGGAAAACCTATACGGCGTATTTGTAAAGATGGAGAATGTTTCTCATCGGAATATTTTTCAGGATCCCAAACCGAGAGTGTATAATCCATGGCTTATTGTGAAGAAGTGAAGAGCTGGATTGTTTCGCTCTTGAAAAATAGCATTTCCGACCGGGACCTTTCTCGTCTTATCCATTATTGCGTTTCACACGCAAAGATCATCCTGCGAAGGAATTATCGTTACCGTCTTCTGAGATTTCAAGAAGCCGGATATTCCCGTGACGATCTCGCGGTGTTATGTGTTGAGGATCTCTTTCTCCCCAAACAGGGCGTGGTGTGCTACGGTCTCCGGCGGTTCTTTCGAGATCAGGAGGAAGAATGCACCGAACGCCCGGCAGCCGAATTCGTGAAAAATCTGCGGCGACTCATTTCCCATGCTGTATTTCAAAAATTGTCCGAACTTGCCGGGGATATCGATCCTCTCTATAAAAAGATCTTGCGCCATATCCATGATACCGTACGGGTGGACAGGAGGTACAGCATCATCGAACATTTCAACGACAAGCTTCTCTCCAGAACGAATGGGAACGTCGACACGTTACGGTTGGAAGAGATGCCGGCCGACCAAATCGTTCGTCATCTCTGTAAGGAAGCGTCGCCGGATCAACCGATACCCGATCTTCTCGATTGCATATATTCTCGGCTCGAGAATCAGAAGGAATACCGGCACGCTCTATCTCTCAATACCGTTATCCAAGCGGTTAAACAGTATATCACAATATACTACCATGAGACGGAACGATCGATCGATGGATCGTTGTTCGAATCCTTCGAGCTTGAAGAGATGGCGAGAACGACTCTCGAACGGATAAGAGAGACGATTCTTCGCGGCTATGAACGGAGGAAGGTTTATACATCGGATGAGATCGAAAAACACGAACATGCGATCGAGGCGTACCTCCGGGACATCAAAGAGAACCACGAGCGGCGTTTTTTCGATTATTTCCACGAACAGTTCCCTTCCGTTTCCTATGATGAATACAGGCGGAAGGAGAGAGTCCGTTTCGAATATCTCATGAAAACAGCTCGTGACAACTTTTTCGAAATGTGCAGGGAACGTCTTTCGGCATGAGAGGTCAGCAATATCATCACGAGGTGGGTATTCTAAGGGAAAGAAGGGAAATGGGACATGAATGAAAGACACACCATCCGATTGCTGGAAAACTATGCGATTGATGAGTCGAGCATTTCGCCGGAGGAAACCGCTGAACTGCGACTCCTTCTCGAATCCAGCCCGTATTGGCGAGAACTCTTCACGGAAATGAAATCCTACTATCGGGAAGTGGAGGGGCTTTCCGAATTGGAGCCTTCCCCAGCCGAACTGGCATTATGGAGAAAACTCACGAAGTCTTCAGAACCGGATCATCCCACAATCCTGAAACTTTCACCGGAAATACGGCAACGGCCGTCCCATGGGAGGAAGCCGCGTACGCTGAAACTCGCCGCGCAGGAATCCCTGGTACGGAAACGTGTCCAGCATTGCGAAACGTTCATAACACCCGACGAAAGCGTTCTGATCCGCGTCCTTAAAAACAATGAGCAAGGGCGGTACTTTTTCCAGGTCCATTCCGACAACCCGATATACTCCAGCGGCATAGTCGTCACATTCGATGGCGTGACGGGAGGTTTTTTAACCGACGCCTGCGGTGCAGCCGACATGGGTTCCGTATCCAGCCTCCCGCCCCAATTGCTCCATGCGTATGTTCATCCCTCGATCGATGCGTTCGATATCCGAGATGAGGATAGGGAAACGCTCGTGAATACCGGTACCATCATGCTCACCGGCTCTCAGGGAAACAACCTTCGGGTGGACGCGCAATGCGGCTCCGAGCGAATCCATGTTTCCTTTCTTCCTGTGAGCCCTGTAACGGAGGCGCATTTCATCGCCATCACGTATCGAGAGGGCCTGAACCCGACGGTCACCCATCTGGATTCAAACCGTGCCATGTTCAGCACGGTCCATCTCGATATCATGAGGGGAATAGAGGTTTTTCTGTAATAATCGGATACGAATGATCGGATACGGCGAAAGGGAAGACGGAGAGGCATGTTCTTCCTGTCGGATCTGCATCGGAAAATACGTTAATCGGGAAGCTGCTCGGAAGGGGAGAGATGCTCATCGGTGAAATTCAACGCGAGTATTGGAATCTCAAAGAATCCCTCCTCTATCTCGACGGCAGTGAACTGAATCAGCTTCAGCTCATCGATGAATGGCTGAAGCGGGTTCTGAGGCAGAAGAAGCCGGAGGAGATCAAATCATACCTCTATGAACTGCTTCCGCTCGAAGCGTCGCTCATCCCGGCCATCGACGTTGTCGGATTGCCGCCGGAATTCTTTTCGAATATCCGTCTGCGGATATCACGCCTTACAGAACGCTTCCCCGATATTTTAAACAGAGAAGAATTGGATTCCTGTTTTGGTGCGCTGGAGTCGAAAGAGTGGACAGCGTGGTGCTATCTCGGTCAGCCATGGGGTTGTGGCGGATACGATGTGCTCGAAATGGGGAATGGAGAGACGGATGAACGGGGGGCATTGCGTGCGTTTCTTTCGAAACGAGAACGCGAAAACCTCCGAGAAGGGAATGGAAGAGAATTATCTCTGTTACAGGACATCCTGGACGAATGGGATCGAAGGACGAGATCGGCGGTCGATACCGTTCATATTCCCCTCATTGAACAGGACATAACCGGCGGTGATTTGAAAGGATTTACACCGAATGGTCGATTGGCGACGTTGAGAACATCCGTACAATGGATTTCAACCGAAGATGATCGCATAAATATTCTCTTACCCGTATCCAACGGAAACGACAGGAAAAAATTGGAAGATGAAATTCGCGCGGCGATTACCGTGGCGAGAAAAAGCATTAATGAATGTTTTAAGCGCACATTTCCGCATCCGTTATCCGTCACCGTGCATTGGTCGGACCAGAATCTTCCGACCACGGGCAATTCGCTCGGAAGCGGTATTGCGGTCTCCATCGCTGCCGTAGCGTTATACAACTATTCTCATAAAGTATACTATGTTCCCAATGGAGCGTCTGTATATACCGGAGGCATACGGCCGGATGGAATGCTTCAACCGGTGGAAGACGATCAAATGCGAATCAAAACGAGAACCGTCTTCCATTCGCCGATCAAATATTTTGTTTTTGCGAAAGAAAATGAGCATATCGTTGAAGATGAGCTTCAAGCCCTTCAAGGAAAATATCCGTATCGCCGGTTGAAGACCGTCCCTATAAGATTCTTACGCGATGCGTTCGATCATAGGCAACTCATGCAACGGGCCGTCCTCACGCTGAGACGGAGAGCAGGGAGACGCATAGAACAATATCGGACGTTTATCGCCGTATCATCCTTTGCGCTCCTGGTCTTCTCGTTGCTCGTGTACTACGCTCTCATCCATGACTGGGATGATAATCCCGCCTCTATCGATATTCGGAACAATTATTTTATTGTGATGAATCGTAATGGGAAAGAGCTATGGAGAGAGCTCTATTCCTCTATGGAAAGGCCTGAAAGCGAATGGACGTTTAAAAAACAGAAAACGACGAATAACTTGACGATCGTCTATGATCTAGATGGTAATGGGGAAAATGAAGTATTGCTCGGACATCCCGGGGAAAAGGATGGTTTTACAAATTACCTTTTCTGTTATAATTCGGATGGATCGCTGCGTTGGAAATCGCGCGTTGGCATTTCTATCAAAACGCCGGAAGGTGTGTATGATGACGATGGGGGGTTTTTCATCAATAACATCGTGTTGATACCTGCGACGAATAATGGAAGACCGAGCATTCTTTGTTTGAGCGCAAATGGCAGCTATACTATTGTCATGAATATCTTTGACATCACGGGTAAGAGAAAAACGGAATACGTGCACTTGGGTTCTCTCAATAACCCTGTCATCCTAAAAGATAAAGAACGAAACAAGATGGTGATTGTCGTCGGAGGCATGTTGAACCTCTATCGACAAAATGTATTGATCGTCATCGATCCCGACCATGCCAATGGTGTATCGATCAACCGTGGAAAGTATCGTCTCATAGAACCGTCCATGGAACCGGCGGCAGAGATGTATTATCTTTTATTTCCGAAACCGGATATTCAGGAACATTTACTGGAATGCTGGAACCATTATATCGATATATATTTACAGAATGACAGTGTGATGACAGTAAGAACAAATCATGGTGTTTTACCGGGACAACGAAAACAATACGAAAATACGGCATACCTCATGTGGAATATAAACATACCAAAATATACGATTAAAGACGTATTCACTTCGACGGAATACGATATCATCCATGAAAAACTACGCAACGTGGGTAAAATACATACGACCATCGATGAGAAATATAAAAAACACCTCATCGACGGAGTGCGGTACTGGAATGGATCGCATTTTACAAGCAATACTATCAATGAAAGATATGCCGCATTAATAAAAACACCATGAACGGAGCAGGGATGAAGAACAGAAAAAATCGATAAGCGATCATCATGTCGAATATCTCTATGTATTGAATTAACGAAGCGAAAAATATCAACCAAGAAAAAGGCGGGTCATCGACCCGCCTTTTTCTTGCGTAAGAAGAAACGTGTTCAATCGAAAAGTTTTTCGACGGCCTGGTACTTCGTGTGCATTTCCTCCACCGCGCGGGAAATCTTGTCCATATCGGTTCCCAGGACCGCAGCGGAAAAGTCTTTGGTCTTCTCACTCAGTTCCTGCAAAGCGTGCCTGAATTCGGTCTCTTTTTTCTCGAGTCTGCGGGGGGTTTTCGCACCGAGCAGGGTTTCGCATTTTTGGAGAAGAATTCGCGAAGCTTCCCGGAGTTTCTCGAGTTCTTTACCGGGCATGTAGTAATGGTAGACTTCGTAGAGCGTGACGTGATACGATTCGAGCTCCTTCATCAAGGGGCGTACGATGCGGACCAGGGACTCGTAACGCGCGTGCAGATCTTCGACGGCATCGAGCATGGCTTTCTCGTCATTCTCCGCAACGGCTTTTTCCAGACGGGATGCTGCCGTATCGAGCTTTTTCACCCCCTCGTCCCATTTTTGCTTCTTGTCGCGCAGAATGCCGGGCAGGATAACGGCATCCACCGCTTCGACATGCTTCCGTACCTCCGGTAACAAGTCCCGGATGAGGTCGAAATTCTTGTTCGGCCATGCTTCATGCCATAACGGGTAAATCACCTCGTGGAAGTTCGAGAGGGCGGGAATCTCAGAAGACAACTCGGCGGCGGGGACCCCGTGATCCTGCGCCATAAGGGGAAGTGCCATCAGAGAGACGAGGGCGATGGTCAATGCGATTTTCTTCATTCGATAGTCCTAGTTTTGTCCAAAAAACGGGTATTTATGAATTGTCAATGTATGATTTATCTCGGAAGAGAACAAGAAAACGAGAAAGCACAGGTATAGAAACCAGGAGGATGGTCCCGTTCGAGGTGACGCAGGATCGGTGAGAAACATCCGCAGTCTAAGTATCGTGAGTGACCTTTGGAAACGATCGTGAAAACGTGGGCGGTGGTCGCTCTCGGAATACCCGTATACCTCCTCGCTATCGTACTGTTCCGGAGGGCCTTCACCCTCCTCGTCCGACACGGTCGATGGTGGCTCGCAGCAGCCCTTGGTGCTTTCCATCTTCCCCCCCTCGCCGCGTTCCTTGGGAGATGGCTCGGAGGCACCCTGCCCCCCGATATGCTTGTTGCACCGGGGGGATCCCTGCGGCTCTTCCTTACGCACGCGGGTGCAGGTGCCATGATCGCTGCGGCGCAGTACATCGCACACGCCGTTCCGTTGTTCATCCTGGAATACGTCTCGGTTCGCTTTTTCCCCTCCCGTGCCGTACAGTTCCGCCGCTTTTCGGCGGCGCTTTTCCTTGCGCTCGCTCTCGCCGGGGGCGTTTTCGTCGCTTTTCGATTGTACGAGGATGCCGTAAGGATCGAGAGCGTGCCGGCGGCCGTCTCTCGCGGAGATGCCCCCCCGCTCCGCGTCGCCGTGCTCTCCGATCTCCACTTCGATGAATACAACCCGGCCGCGCGCGTGAACTCCTATATCGATTCCATCAATGCCACCCGCCCGGACCTCGTTCTCTTTGCGGGGGACGTCGCGTCCTCGCGGCGCGGGATGACGTTCGTGCAGGATGCGACGGCATGCCTCGCGCGTCTTCGCGCCCGCCTCGGCGTCTTTGCCGTGCTCGGCGACCACGACCTGTGGGCGGGGGGGCGGCTCGACAGCGTCGCAACCTGCCTCGAGAGGGTCGGCATCGAGGTCCTCGACAACGAGAAGACTCTCTTGCATATCGATGGGAATCCCGTTCTCCTCGTGGGGGTGACGAATATCGAGCCTGCCCCGGTCTCCGAAGCGGTTCTCGACACGCTGATTCCCCCCAAACGCAATCAGCTCACGATCGTTCTCGTGCACCGATGCAGTCGGCGGGTGCTCTCACGCTGCGAGCGGGTGGGGGTGGATTTCGTGGCGGCGGGGCACACGCATGGCGGCCAGGTGGGGTGTTGTGTCGTTGGTTCGACCGTCTCCGTGGCGTCTTTCGGAGAAGGACCCGTTTCCGGCGTCTGCCGCACGGGGGAAACGACCGTCTTCGTGTGCAACGGCCTCGGGTACTCGGTGTTCCCCCTGAGGTATCTCGCCAGGCCTACGTTCGGCGTCATCGACATATCACGAGCGGACGGTCGCCCGTAGCAGGAGGTGCGAATCAGGAGGGCGGATCTCTGCGGCAGGAGACCGTTCTACTCGGCGATCTTGAATTCCACCCGGCGGTTGCGCGCGCGGTTTTCCTCGCTGTCGTTCGGTACCTCAGGCCTCGTTTCCCCGAACCCTTTCGCGATGAGGCGCGTCGCAGGGATCTTCTTCGAGCGGAGATATGCGACAACGGATTCCGCCCGTTTTTTCGAAAGCTCCATGTTGAACTCGTCACTCCCCACATCGTCGGTGTGTCCGCATATTTCGATGCGGATGTCAGGATTGCTCTCGAGGAAACGGACGAGGCGGTCGAGTTCCTGGTAGGACTCGGGCTTGAGGTCCCATTTCGCGAAATCGAAGAAGATGTTGTTGAGGCGTTGGGAGAGCAGATCGCCGTACTTGTCGCGCTTGCTCCGCATGCCTTCCACGGATGTCATAGCGATGTCGAGGTTGTAGAGGCGCGCGCTGTCCGTCGCGAACGGGTCGAGGTCGGATGCGTTGCCGCCTGACCCGCCGCTGCCACCCGAGCCTCCGGCACCCCCACGGTGCCCGCCACGGCGCAGATCGAGATTCGCGGACGTGGGGTAGAAACCGTCCCGCTCGAAAAAGATCTCGTACAGCTTGCCGAGCGGCAGGGTGAGGACGAATTCGCCCGTCTGGGGGTCGCTCCGCGCCTCGCCCTCCTCGATGCCCCGCTCGAGGTCGCCGTACCGGATCGTGGCGCCGAGAGGGTTGCCGTCTTCGTCGACGAGCCGCCCGCGGATGGTGGCCACTTCGCTCGCGGGTTGGGCTTCGACCGGCAATTCGATGACGTAGATGTCGTTCTGCCCGAAACCGCCCGGCAGGTTTGTACTGGAGAAGAGGGCGAAGCGGCCGTCGGTAGAAATCTTGTACCCCCAATCGTCCTCCGACGTGTTGATCTCCTTGCCGAGATTCACCGGCTCGCTCCACTCGGTCCAGGAATCGTCCTTGAGGCGGACGCTCTTGAAGACGTCCAGTTTCCCCAGGCCGGGGTGGCCGTCGGAGCTGAAGTAGAGCGTTTTCCCGTCGGGGTGCAGGAAGGCGGAGCGTTCGCAGTAGGGCGTATTGATCTTCGGTCCGAGGTTGATCGGCCCCATCCATCGGTTCCCTCGCCGCACGGCGACCCAGATGTCGCTGTTCCCCCCCTCGCCCCCGTGGAACGGCGTGCCCTTGGGGACGGGCTTGCCGATCCCTCCAGGCCGATCCGACGTGAACAGCAGCGCTTTCCCGTCCGCCGTGAGGAAGGCGTCCGAGTCCCACGACGTCGAGTTCACCGGCGGGGAAAGATGCATGATGTGGGACCAGCCCTTGTCGGATTTTTCGAAATAGAAGTTGTCGCCGTTCCCCATGTGCCCCGCGAACCCTCCGTAGAGGAAAATCGACGTTCCGTCGAAGGAAATGCTGTTGATGGTTTCATGGTCCGGGGTGTTGATTTTTTCGCCGAGGTTCACGGCAGGTTGCCAAGTGCCGTTTTCGTACTGGGAAGCGTAGATGTCCAGCTTCCCCCGCCCGCCCGGCCTGTCGCTCGAGAAATAGAGGCGGGTGCCTTCCGCGGTGAGCGAAGGTTTGATCTCGTTGTACGGCGTATTGACGCCGGATCCGAGGTTCATGACTTTGAGGGAAGACGACGGGGCCCGGAGTATCGCGATGACGGCATCGAATCGTGCTTCCATGCCGGGGAACAGCGGCTTGTACCGTTCGAACACGGCGGCTGCCCCTTCCCAGTCCTTTCGGTCGATGAACGGTTTCGCAACGCGTTGAACGGCGACGAATGCGTCTTCCGACGGCGCCCATTTCTTCACGTAGGCAGAGTAATCGTCTGGCTCTTTCATTTTCGTGAGATCGCGGGAAAGCGAACACCCTCCGAAAACGAGAAGCGCGAGGAAGAGGGAGGAAAGCGATCCTGAGCGGGGGGGTAACGGGAATATCGTCATCGCGTCATGCCTTCATTGAACCGACAAAAGTAGGGCCGCCTCCGTACGCGAATCAAGGCGGCGGGAGGTGACCGACCTTTCGAACCCGAAGCGATGTTTCGCCTCTTCCCGACGCAGCGGTTCTGTCTGCGATTCCGAGCGGGCTTGCGTATATTCCGCGTATCCAGGGCGCTCTGCGGAGCGGTTTCCTGCGATGGTGTTCATCGTCGAAGCGGAGAAAGACATGGGCAATGCGTTGAGGAGACTCCTTCTCCCGACTCTTGTGGCGGCGCTTTCCGTTCCCCTCTATGCCCAAGACGAGCTGACCTTCCGGCGGGTATCGGACTGCTGTTACGACATCACCGTCGTGAACAGGAACACGGCGCGAGAACCGATCAACGAGATCGCGGTGAAGTGTTCGCCCTTCGCGAGAATCCTGACCACAGGCTCCGCTCCGTCCGGTTGGGTGATCAGCTACCTCGCCCCGACATCCGTTCTCTTCCGTGCCCCCGTCTCCTCGATTCAACCCGGCAGCATGCTCTCGGGTTTCCGTCTCTGCTTCGATGTCCCCTCCAACGAGTTCGGGCTCGACTGGATCACGATGCGAAGCGGCAATCCGCTGACGATGGGTTCCGCTGCGCTGAACTGCCGCGACACGGATACCTTGACCGTCCGGAAGGACCCGACGAGCGCGGATTGCTGCCATGAGGCTATTCTCATGAACCGCAACGGCACGATGCGTTCCATCGACCGCGTGACGATGGAATTCGTAACGGCCGGCTACGCGTTCACCGACGCCCAGCCCCCCTCTGCGGCATGGAAGGTCACTTTCGAAAGCCCGAGGCGATTCCGCTTGGAAACCTCTCAGTCCCCGCTCCCGCCCGGGCAGGACCTCGCTCCCTTCCTGTTCTGTTTCGTGCCGGGCACGTCGAAGACCGACACCGCCGCCATCCTCTGGACCACGTGGGACGACACGACGATGCTGACCCGCGACACCGTTTTCCTCCAATGCCTCGATGTCCGCCATTGCGACGCACTTCTCGTTGCATCCGACGTCCCCGATTCCTGTTGTTACTCTCTCGCGATCGTCAACAATCATAGCCCTGCATCCAAGCTGGATCAACTCCGGTTGAAAATGATCAGTCCCGATGCGGTCTTCACCTCCGCTTCGGGGGGCATCTGGCCCGTATCGCGTTTCCAGGGCGACGAGATCCTCTTCGACGGCGTTTCATCCCCGCTCGACAACGGCGGGATTCTCGCCGGTCTGCGGATCTGCGTGACCAGGACGGTTGCCGGCTCCGATCCGGTTCGCGTCATGTGGCAGACCAACCGGTTCGGGAAACCCGTCTGCTGGGATACCGTTTTCTTCGATTGCGGCGCAACCGCGGGACGATGCGACCTCGTAACGGCGCAGAAAACGGGTGCTTGCTGTCACGGCCTTTCCCTGCGGAACACCCACACGCCGGAAGGGCCCCTCGACGGATTTCGCGTTCGGGTCCTCACGCCCGGTGCGGTCATCACCGGCACACCGACCGGTCCATGGTCTCTCCAATCCGCAACGTCCACGGAAGCGGTGTTCCATGCTGCCGCACCTCTCGGACACAATCGGACCGCGGAGCAGTTCCTGTTCTGTTTCCGGTTGCCGGGTGACGTGCCGGGGGTCGTGACGATCGCGTGGCAGACTCTGAACGGTGCAGCGACCGTCTGTACCGATACGCTCGTCCTCGAATGCCTCCCCGACATCGGCCGCACGTGCGACTCGCTCTTCCATAGCCTCGTCCGGGATTGCGATTTCCGGTTCGGTTTCCGCAACACGCATTCCCCTGCCGGGACGGTGAACGGTTTCCGTATCCAAACGCTCACGGGCGGCGCGAGGCTCGGCAACGCCGTGACGCCGGCCGCCTGGTCGATCCGTTCCCAGACGGACCAGGCCGTGGTCTGGGAGTCGAACGCAGGGGCTTCGCCCGGCGTCCTGGTCGACGGGTTCGGATTGACGGTGACATCGGTATTCCCCGGTTCCCCCGTTCTCCTCCAACGGTGCACGGTGCAGGATGGGACGGATATTTGCTGTGACACGGTCATCGTGACGTGCACGGTACAGACGCGCTGCGATTCGCTGTTCACGCGGGAAGGGAGCGGAGGTTGCGCGTTCGAACTGGGCTTCGTCAATCTGCATTCCCCGCAATCCCCCGTGAAGGGTTTCCGCGTATCGATCCTCACGCCGGGGGCGCGCATCGCTTCCGCGACACCGCCCAACGGCTGGGTATTGATCTCCCTGAGCGCGGGGACGGCCCTGTTCAGCGACACGGCGGGGAGCGTGCCCGTGAACGGCAGACAGGACGGCTTCATGTTGACATTCGAGCAGGCGGCGGGCAACCCGACGGTGGCGTTCCAGTGGTGCTCCATGGACGGGCCGCTCACCATTTGCTGCGACAACGCGAGCGTCACCTGCCGGACGACGCAGCAGCGTGGCGATTCCCTCATCCTCCGGCCTACGGCCGAGTCTTGCACGTTCAACGCAGGCTTCGGCAATTCCCACATCCCCGCGTCGGTCGTGGACGGTTTTTCCGTTCTCGTGGCGACGACAGGTGCTTCGTTCGCCCGTGTCCAGCCTCCCCCCGGTTGGCGTGTCCTCGTCTCGGAAGCACAGCGCGTCGTTTTCGGTTCCGCGGGACCGGGTGTCCCGCCGGGGGATTCCTTAACGGGGTTCACTCTCTCGTTGAACCCGGCGCTCGCGGGGAGCACCATCCGGCTCTTCTGGTGCACGATGCAGGGTTCCGTCCCCCTCACATGCGACACGATCATCGTCGAATGCGAAACGAGCGCGCCCGTGCCGGACAGCATGGCCGTCATCGCGGATCCCGAACGCCCCTGCTGCCGTGAATTCCGCCTGTTCAACAAGCACACACCGTCATCTTCCATCAACCGGCTGGAAGTCGCGGTGATCACGCCGGACGTGTTCTTCTTCCCCTCGCGCATCGAAGGGCCGCAGGGCTGGAAGATCGAACACGAAGGGGACACGCTTGCGCGCTGGAGCACGGTATCGATCGGGTTGACGTACGGTTCCACGCTCAGCGGATGTGTCCTCTGTTTCGACAACAACCGGACGGGCAACCAGCCGTTCGACATTCATTGGAGGGCATTTTCCGCACAAGCCGTCACGAGCGCGGATACGGTCCGCATCGATTGCGACGCGACGCTCCCGGTTTCCCCGTCACCCTCCCAGCCGCCCGTACCGACCCTCCACCGGAATTACCCCAACCCCGTCTCCGATCGTACGTCGATCGGGTTCGACATCCCCCGCGAAGGATTCGTGCGCCTCGTTCTGCTCGATGCGACGGGCCGGGAAATCCGCACGATTCTCGAGGGCTCCCGGGCCGCCGGGAGTTATCGCGTGGAGATCGACGCGGCGGGACTGCCGCCCGGTGTCATCTTCTACCGCCTCGAATCGGGGAACCTCCGCTGTACCCGCGCCATGATCGTGCTTCGGTGACCACGGTCCTGCGCGTTTTCACCCACCGAATCGTTCCTTTCCATGCCATGCATGCCTTACCGCTCCTCGTCATCGCGCTCTGCGTGATGGCGATTTTCTACCGGTACTACAGCGCGTTCATCGCCGCGAAAGTCCTCGCTCTCGACGACGCGCGTCCGACTCCGGCCCATCGTTTCTTCGATGGGCAGAATTACCAGCCTACGAACAAGTGGGTGCTTTTCGGGCATCATTTCGCCGCTATCGCCGGAGCAGGCCCACTCATCGGTCCCGTTCTCGCGGCGCAATTCGGTTTCCTCCCGGGTTTCCTCTGGCTCGTCGTCGGTGTCGTGCTCGGCGGGGCGGTGCACGATTTCGTCAGCCTCGCGGCGTCGGTGCGGCGGAACGGGAAATCCATCGCGGAGATCGCCCGTTACGAAATCAGCCCCCTCGCCTCGATCGTCGGCTCGGTCGCCGTGCTCATCATCGTCATCATCGCACTGTCGGGTCTGGGAGTGGCTGTCGTGAACGCCCTCAGCGAGAGTCCGTGGGGAACGTTCACGATCGCCATGACCATCCCCATCGCCCTTTTCGTCGGCCTTTGGATGACGAAGATACGCCCGGGGAGGGTCGGGGAGGCAAGCGTCATCGGTGTGACGGCCGTGCTGCTCGCCGTCGTCCTGGGGCATGAAGTGCAACAATCCCCCCTTGCAGTGTGGTTCACGCTTTCCCGGCACGGGATCATCATCGCGCTCGCCGCATACGGGTTCGTCGCATCGGTCCTTCCCGTGTGGCTCCTCCTCGCTCCGCGCGATTATCTCAGTTCCTACATGAAAATCGGGACGATTTTTCTCCTGATTCTCGGCGTCGCCGTCGTGAACCCGGAGCTGAAGATCCCGCCGATGACGGAGTACATCAACGGCGGCGGCCCGATCGTGCACGGCAAGCTGTTCCCATTCCTGTTCGTCACGATCGCCTGCGGGGCGATCTCGGGCTTCCATTCGCTCGTTTCCTCGGGGACGACGCCGAAGATGCTGAATCGGGAGACGGACGCGCGCTTCATCGGGTACGGCGCGATGCTCATGGAAAGTGTCGTGGGCGTCGTCGCGCTCATCGCGGCGGCATCGATGCACCCCGCCGATTATTACGCGATCAATGTCCCGCGGGATGTGTTCCGGCTCCTCGGCCTGATACCGGTCAACCTCCCCGATCTCTCGCGGATGGTGGGGGAAGATCTCGCGGGTCGGACGGGGGGCGCGGTTTCGCTCGCGATCGGTTTCGCGCAGATCTTTTCGGGGTTCCCGGGCATGAAAAAGCTCGTGGCCTATTGGTACCATTTCGCCATCATGTTCGAGGCCCTGTTCATCCTCACGACCATCGACGCGGGTACGCGCATCGCGCGCTTCGTGGTGCAGGAATTCGTCGGCAAAGTCTACAAACCGTTCGAGCGCGTCGACTGGCTCCCCGGAACCATTCTCTCGACGGCCGCGGTCGTGTTCGCATGGGCCTACTTCATCTGGACGGGGAACATCACGACGATATGGCCGATGTTCGGGACGGCGAACCAACTCCTCGCCGTCGTGGCCCTGGCGGTGGGCACGAGCGCGCTCGTGAATTCCGGAAAAGCGCGGTACGCGTGGGTGACCTTCACCCCCATGGCGTTCGTGGCGACGACGACACTCACG
>JARYLZ010000160.1 GCA_029907355.1 Bacteroidota bacterium
GATGCTGTTCATCGGCGGTGCCCTTCTCGGTGTCCTGGCATTCGCCGAGGGGTATCCTCTTTTCGAAGGTCTGTATAAAGCGGGCTTCGCGGGCAGTCCGCGCATATTCGATACGCTCGGCATACCGAAGAGCCTCTTCGCGTTTCTCCTGACGGCGGTGGCCCTGGTGGCATATTGGGCCGTCTCGATGATCGAGGATCGAGTCAACGGGCGGAAGCCTGTTCTCGTGAATATCAACCGCACGACCGTCATCATCGCCATCGTCGGTTTACTTATCGCCCTTTCGGGTTTTCTCTTCCCCTCGCGAAAGGAGACTCTTTTAGGGCTCGCGTCACGACAGGACATCGTCAAATCGTACCCCGTCCGTACCATGTCGGTGGATGAGCTCGCATTTCGGTTGATCGACAACGATACGAGGATACGGATCATCGATTTCCGCCCTATGAAGGAATTCGAACGTTTCCATCTACCGCGCTCCGTCTCTCTGACGGTGGACAACCTGTTCGAGAAGGAACCCTCACGGATCCTACGGGTGAAAAATCAGCGGAACATCTTCGTTGCGGCGAACGAAGAGGAAGCCCGGAAGATCGCTGTAATCGCGATGGAATCCGGACACCGAAATGTCTGGATCCTCGAGGGAGGCTTGAAAGGTTTCGAAGAAAACATCCTGCGTTTCCAGCCTCCCCCAACTCCCTACCCGCGCAATGTCGCCGATACCTACCGTTTCCGCACTTACGCGGCTTCCGTCCTTCCGAAGCTTATCGAAGCCGATCGTTCCTCGGGTGCCGTGAAGAAAACGATCAAACGCACGCTCGGCGGCTGTTGAAACATGCTGATCGGGGAGCGATCTCTCGCATGGGGAGCGGCTCTCCGGCAAGGTTTGGCTCCCTCCCATTCAAAGGGATGGGGAGAGAGATGCGCACGAGTATTTTTTCTGAAAAACACAGGTATGGCCCAACGGTACTGCATCCTTCAGACGTCGGCAATCACTCGTCGACGTATCCGGATGGTGTTGCCATGTGAATGGGAAATTTTCGGAGGAGGGATCGGCGGCGGTGCCGCTTTGCCGGTGCGGGGTCATTTTCATACTTTCTTCGCAACAGATTCATCGAGCAACGAACTCACCGAATACCACACCTCATGAGAAAATCTCTTCTCATCCCATTTCCGATCATCGCTCTGGTCGTTCTCTGCTTCACGATTTCCGCCGACGAGGGCATGTACCCTCTTACCGAGTTGGGCAAGCTCAATCTCAAAGCGAAAGGTCTCAAGATCGATGTGAAGGAAATCTACAATCCCGACGGCACCAGTCTCGTACAGGCGATATGCCAGGTCGGAATGGGAAACAGCGGCGGGACGGGAGAGTTCGTATCCGCGGACGGACTGATACTGACCAACCACCATATCGCATTTCCGGCGGTCACCGCTGCGAGCACGCCCGAGAAAGACTACCTGAAAAACGGCTTCACGGCGTTTACGCGTGAGGAAGAAATACTGGCACGGGATTACACGTGCCGCATCATCGAGTCCATGCGGGATGTGACCGGCGAGGTCATGGCGGGAATATTGCAGGACATGCCACCGGTCGAACGCGCGGAGAGCATCCGGGAAAAGATGAACGCCATTGCGCGGGAGGAGGAAAAGCGTCGGGAGGGCGTGTCCTGCGAGGTGTCGGAAATGTTCCCTGCCAGGAGCTATGTGCTGTTCACATACCGCGTCATCCGCGATGTTCGGCTCGTCTATGTCCCCCCGCTCGGGGTGGGGAATTTCGGAGGCGAGACGGATAATTGGGTATGGCCCAGACACACCGCCGATTTCAGTTTCCTCCGTGCATACGTGGCCCCCGACGGATCCCCCGCTCCATACGCGAAAGAGAACGTTCCTTTCAAGTCTAAGCGGTTCATCCGGGTGTCGCGCAAAGGGGTGCGCGAAGGCGATTTCGTCATGATTCTCGGGTACCCGGGCCGAACGTACCGGCACAAGACATCGCATTTCCTCCGTATTCAGGAGGAATTCCAACTTCCCATTCTCTCCCGAAGGTACGACTGGATGATCTCCGTCATGGAACGTGCTGGCGAGGGCGATCGAGCGCGCCAGTTGAAGTTCGCCGACGATATCAAGAGCTATGCGAACGCGACGAAGAACTACAAGGGGAAAATGCAGGGCCTCAAGCGTTTGAGACTCGTTGCCGAGCGGGAAAAAGAGGAACGTGACCTGCAAGCGTTCATCGACGCCGACCCAGGCAGGAAAGCGAAGTACGGAACGGTGCTGGATAACATCGGGGGCGTGTACGAACGGTACCGACACACCCTCATGCAGGAACTCGTGCACACCTTTTTAGGACGCAACCGTCTCCTCACGATGGCGGTTGTCCTCCTTCGTGCTGCAGGCGACACGGACCGTTTAGCACGAGAGCATGGGAAGCAACAACTGGCGCGCATATTCGACGAAACCGATATCCCCGTGGAGACGTCTTTCCTCGCGCGCTCGCTCGTCGAGATCGCGGACCTTTCACCCGACCAGCGCTTCGTGACGACAGTCGATGTACCAGCCTCTTCCGTTCGCAACCGCGAAGAGCAGGTCGCGGAGCAAATTACAGCCGACCTTGCAGGGGGGATCTTCACGGAGCGTGAAAAACTGCTCTCAGCCGTGAATCTCTCGCGGGAGAACCTGAAAACAGCCGGTGGGACGCTCCTACGGATCGCGGAGGACTATCTCCGCGCCGGTGAAGAAATCCGTAAGCGGCGTCTTGCCCGGGAAGGCGAGTTGAACCGGCTCGAGTCGGCTCTCCTCGAGGTCAAAATGCTCTGGAAGAAACAAG
>JARYLZ010000161.1 GCA_029907355.1 Bacteroidota bacterium
CCGGGCACGGCTTTCGAGAAGGCGCCCGACGAGAACGAGCGTGACGATCACCGCCGCCGTGTCGAAATAGACCTCGACAGGGGCGCCGTATGTCTCGGGCCGGAGGGTGAGAAAGGCGCTGTAGCCGAACGCTGACGCCGTCCCTACCGCGACGAGCGTGTTCATGTCCGCGGTTCGGTGCCGTGCGGCTTTCCACGCTGCGGTGAAAAACCTCCTGCCCGCCGGGAACATGACGGGTGCGGTGAGGATGAGCAGGAGCAGATTGTGCCGGGCGGGATCGAGCGGCCACCACGCACGGAACGCGGGGAACATGGGGAGCATGCCGAGGACGACGACGGGGAGGGTGAAGGCCGCCGCGAGAAGCGTGTCCCTCCGGAGGGAGTGGTATGCCGCATGCTCCCTGTCCTCTGTTTCCGTTCGCGCGAGCGGCGCCCGTCGCGAATTCACGGGCTCGTGCAATCGGTAACCGGCGGCCGATACGGCTTCGGCGAGTTCCGCCGCGCCGGTCCGGGCGGGGTCGAATGTCACGGTGGCCTTTTGCGTGGCGAGGTTGACCTCAGCGGACAAGACGCCGCTCACCCTCTGCAACGCTCGTTCGACACGCATCGCGCAACTCGCGCATGTCATCCCTTCGATGGGAAAAACGAGCGTCTCGTTATCGATCGCAGGGTTTTCGCTCATCTCGTCCGCCATGATCGGTCTCTTGGCGAGGAAACGCGCAGGTTATCCGGAGGGGGACCGACCGCGGTCACTCGTCACGGACGGAGTAGCCTGCGGCGTTCACGGCGGCCCGTATCCTCTCCTCGTTCACCGCTGACGGGTCGTATTCGACGCGGACCGTCCCGATCTCGATGTCTTTGACGGCGAGACCGACGATGTTCTCCAGTTCTCTGCGCAAGGCGGCGACGCAGTGATTGCATGTCATCCCTTCGATGTGGAATTCTCGTTCGACCATGATTCCTTCTCTCCGTGAGTGGGTTGCAGGCATCTTTTCTTCCGTCCACAGGTGTGCTTCGCCGTGCCCATCGCTCTCGACATATCGTTTCGAGCTGTCATACCGCACTGGAATATAAACAAAGGAACGGCCGGGATAGTTCACTGCGCATGACGCCGTCAAGGCGTGCGTTCGATCACGCGAGCACAAACCCATACATTCCATTCGATTCAGAAAACGGCGCGAATGAGAACGGACGCTCTCCGGCGGTATTCCGGTCGCAGCGGTCTTCCATTCACCATGGACCGCAGCATCGGGTTGCATGGAGAGTCTTTCCCATGGTCGTCGAAACGAGGGCAAGGGGTAATCCGGGGCGTTTCGGTAGAATGACGAGCATGCTTCCCGAGAAACTCGCCGGAGGGTGAGATGCCGTTGTGAATGGGGAACATGGTTCTCATGCCGGCTTTCTTTCACCTTGACAAGGTCGTGCATATCCGGTAGATTCGAGCGCATTTCAGTATTCGTAGCTCCGCGAACGTATTCTCGACCGCGGAGTTCCCCCCGGCGACGGTACGATCATGTCGTGTTCCTCTGCGCCGTGATGTCGCGCGAGTCATAGGGTGCCTCCATCTCTTTCCTCTTCTTCTTCGAGAGAAGCATGAAGCTCTTGATCCTGTTTCCGCCCAGCGAGACGAGACGCCGCCTGTTCGGGTGTACCGCTTTCGTCATGCTGACTTGCCTCGCCATGTGCCTGTCCCTCTCGTCGTGTGCATCGCACAGGTGTTTGTACTGCCGTTTCTCTGAATGCCCGCAGGAAGACGCCTACCTCTATTCCGTAGAATTGAAAAGCGACGTCCCCGATCCATGCGGCGGAGGCACGGCGAGATCGTTCGTCACCCCGTACCCGCCCGCGATGCTCTGCGCGCAGGGTGGAACGTTCCTGCGCATCGATCTCCCGTGCATCGGAGGGGGCGAATGCCGGGGGACACAGGCGGTCACCGTGACGCAGGAACAGGTGTTGCGCATCACCCGCGTTTCCGACACGAAGACGCCGCCCTCGCCGGTCATCGTCGACTGCCGGTGCGTCAATTGCACGTCGGCACGGGATGGTCTGCTCGGCGCCGACAAACTCGAACTCCGCGCCATGGGGGGATATCGCGGGAAACAGACGGCGGTGTTCTATCCGGATGCCGCGGGCGGGAGGCTTTACGAACCCGAGACGTTCGGGTTCGAAAGAGGCGGAACGACCTTCACCGTAGGCGTCGAGGCCGCGCCGATGTGGACCCTGTTCCGATTCAACGGGACGGACGCGTTCCACCTCGGCATTCTCACGGGAGTGTGGCCGGTGGACGGCTCCGTGTTCATCCCGCTATCCCTCCACCCGAGGGTGACGTTCAACGACAGGCCGGATCCATACGGCTGCCGTTGCAGTGCGTGGTACATCTTCGGTGATGTCGGCGTGACATTCGATTTCACGACGCGTTCCCCGATCGCGAGGGACCGCCGCGTCTTCGCTGGTGCCGGTGTCGGCTACGAGTTCCCCCTGTCCCGAGGGACGGATTTCGCGATCGATATCTTCGCCCGGCGGGTGTACCTCCCCCTCCCGGCCGTCGAGTGCTGTCCCGATATCCCACCGGACCAGAGAAACCCCGTGCGCATTTCGAATGTGGTCGGTATCCGCCTCGGCGTCACCTTCTGAGCGTGTGTCTGATCTTCCCTGCCCGAGCAAACGATGTCGTACCCTATCGAGCGGCTCATCCCATGAACCTCCCAGCAAGATCCACCTTCCCAGCCCATGCGCTCGTCCTGCTCGCCTGTGCGGTCCTCGCCTTTGCGGCAGTCGGTTGTAAGGACGAGGTCGTCCCGGCGAAAGGTT
>JARYLZ010000162.1 GCA_029907355.1 Bacteroidota bacterium
TACATCTTCGCGGACGTCGAGATTCAACGCGAACGCCTGGAGGAACTCCTTCGGGAACCCGACCAGGAAGACCCTCACGCCCCCGCTCTTCCCCCCGGGGCTTGCCGCCTCGAGGTGTGCCCGCTCTCCGCGGGTTTCCTCTTGGAACGAAGCGGCTTCGCGGTATACACCGAGCACCAGGTATTCAACCGCAGGCGGGTGCAGAGAAGCACGCGCAAGGGGCGTCGGGGCATGTCTCTGCGGGATTTCCATCGCCTGAAACCCGGCGATTACGTCGTGCACGTCGACAAGGGGATCGGCAAATTCGCAGGATTAGAGAGGATCACGGTCAACGGCGGTGTGCAGGAGACCGTGAAGGTTCTCTACGCGGAGAACGACGTGCTGTACGTCAACCTCGCCTATATCAACCGCCTCCAGCGGTACACGGGCGGCGAGGGTTCCGCACCGCAACTCACACGTCTCGGGAGCGGGGAATGGGAACGCGTCCGCCGCAAGACCCGCCTGCGGACGAAGAACATCGCACGCGATCTCATCCGCCTGTACGCGAAGCGTCGCCTCGCCTCGGGTTTCGCATACTCGCCCGATACCGTGTGGCAGAAGGAGTTGGAGGCTTCGTTCCTCTACGAGGACACCCCCGACCAACTCAAGGCGACACAGGACGTCAAGAGGGACATGGAATCGCGGGTGCCCATGGACCGGCTCATCTGCGGGGACGTGGGGTACGGGAAGACGGAAATCGCCATCCGTGCCGCGTTCAAGGCTGTACTCGACGGCAAGCAGGCGGCGGTGCTCGTCCCGACGACGATCCTCGCCGAGCAGCATTTCCACACGTTCCGAGACCGCCTCTCCCGGTACCCGGTCGTCATCGAGACACTCTCCCGTTTCAAGAAACGGGCCGACCAGGCGGCGGTGCTGGAACGCCTGCGGTCGGGGGCGATCGACATCATCATCGGGACGCACCGTCTCCTCAGCGACGATGTGACGTTCCGTGACCTCGGCCTCCTCATCATCGACGAGGAACACCGGTTCGGGGTCGCTGCGAAGGAAAAGCTCCGGCGCATGCGCGAGCATGTGGACACGATGGCGCTCACGGCGACGCCGATCCCGCGGACGCTGAACTTCTCCCTCCACGGGGCGCGCGATTTCTCCATCATCGAGACGCCTCCGCCGAACCGTCTCCCCATCCTGACGAGCATCATCTCGTTCGATGAAACCGTCATCCGCGAGGCGATCGCGCGCGAGCTCGAGCGCGGAGGGCAGGTCTATTTCGTGTCCGACCGCATCGAGGGTCTCGAGCGCCTCGCCGACCGGCTCCGTTCCATCGTTCCCGGTGCGCGCCTCGGCATCGCCCATGGCAGGATGACGGGAAGCGAACTCGAGCGCGTGATGGTGCGTTTCCTCGAGCGGCGCATCGACGTGCTCGTCACGACGAAAATCGTCGAATCCGGCCTCGACATCCCGAACGCCAACACGATTTTCATCAACCGCGCTGAGCGGTTCGGGCTCGCCGAGCTGTACCAGCTGCGCGGTCGTGTCGGGCGTTCCAACATCCAGGCGTTCGCCTACCTCATCGTGCCCGACCCCGGCCGGCTGACGGGGGACGCGGTCAAACGGCTCCGCGCCATCGAGGAATTCTCCGAGCTCGGTTCCGGCTTTCAACTCGCCATGCGCGACATGGAAATCCGCGGTGCCGGCAATCTGCTCGGCGCAGAGCAGAGCGGGTTCATCCATGCGATCGGGTTCGACCTGTACCTCGCCACGATCGAAGAGGCCGTCGCCGAACTGAAAGAGGAGGAATTCCCCGAGCTCTTTCCCCAGGTTCGGCCGCCGTCCAAGGCGAGGCCGGACGTCGTCATGGAACTGGGGATCGACGCGTACCTGCCGCAGGATTACGTGGAGGACTCGACCGAGCGGTTCGACATCTACAAGCGGCTCGCCCTTGCCGAAGACAATGAGGCGGTGGAGAGCATCGGTCGGGAACTTGCCGATCGATTCGGGCGTCTGCCGCAGGAAGCGGAGAATCTCCTTTCCCTCGTGCGAATGCGCATCCTCGCCTCACGCATCCGGTTGACACGCGTGTCCCTCGAAAACCGTTGCTTGACTCTCGTTTTCCCGCCGGAGGAGGATGCGACGTTTTACGAGCGCCACCTGCCCATTCTCGTCGCCTGGATTTCCGCGCACAAGACCAGAACGACGCTCGAACAGAGGGACAGGTGCATCCAGCTCGTCATCCGCGGCGTGGGATCACAGGAGGAAACCGCCGCCATCCTGCGGGAGCTCGCCGAATCCTGTACAAAGCCCGCACCGGGCGCTGGCGAAGGCGGAGAACACGCGCTGCGCTCGTGACGATGCGAACCGCGGAGGGGCGTTTAGGAAAGCCGCCCGAACCTGCGGTCCAGCTCTTCCAACGGCAGGCGGATCAGGACGGGTCTCCCGTGCGGGCAGACAAAGGGGTTGGACGTCGCGAAGAGCTTGTCGATGAGAATCTGCATCTCGGGCGGGCTGAGCTTATCGCCCGCCTTGATGGCGGCCCGGCAGGCGTAGGACGCCGCGATCGCGTGGCGCGTGTCGGTCACGCCCGCGGCCTCGTATTCCTTGAACTGCTCGAGGAGTTCCTCGAGGATACGCTCCTCGGCCCCGACGCGCACGTCCTGCGGGACGGCCTCTACGAGGACGGTCTCGGGAGGGGTAAGGCGTACGACGAAACCGAGACGGTGGAACTCATCGGCCAGGCGTTCGAGGAGGATGAAATCCCCCCG
>JARYLZ010000163.1 GCA_029907355.1 Bacteroidota bacterium
TGTCGAGCCGGCGAACGTGCTCGCGGAGACCGTCGAACTTTTCCGGCACCACGACACCGTCACGGTGTCCTTGCACTGCGAGGCGAGCCTCCCGCGGGTGCACATCGACCGCGAGGAGTTCTCCCGTGCACTGACGAACATTCTCCGCAATGCCGTCCAGGCCATCGAGGGGAAGGGAACGATCACGATCACCGCACAGAGGGAAGCAGGGGACATCGTCATCCGGGTTACAGACACAGGACACGGCATTCCCCCCGATGCACTCCCCCGGATATTCGAACCGAATTTCTCGACGAAAACGGAAGGCATGGGACTCGGCCTCGCCATCGTCAAGAAGATCATCGACGATGCGGGAGGCGTCATCTCCATCGAAAGCGAAGAAGGTGCGGGAACGACGGTCACCCTCCGCTTGCCGGCCGTAACCGCGGAAACAGGCCTCGCGTGAGATCACCGTGAGGGGACAAGGGGGCAGCCGGGGCCGACCGGCGAACCTCGCTGGCAAGGTTTCTCGGCCAGTGTCTCCGTGCCCATCGCTTTCTTATATTTACGTTTTAAAAAACGGGCCAGTCGTGCAACCGTCCTCGTTCATCCTCGCCTCGAAATCCCCGCGTCGCCGGGAACTCCTGCGGCAGATCGGGTTGAATTTCGACGTGATCCCGAGCAGTATCGACGAGACGATCGTCGAGGAAAACGGCCCGGTGGACCACGTGTGCATCCTCTCGGAACGCAAGGCGCGCGATGTCGCCTTCCGCCTGCCGTCGGGCATCATCCTCGGCGCCGACACCATCGTCGTCATCGATGACGAGATCTTGACCAAGCCGGGAACGGAAGACGAGGCCGTTCGGATGCTCCAACGGTTGAGCGGGAGGAAACACGACGTGTATACCGGTTTCACCCTCATCGACGTCCCGAGCTGGCGCCGTGTGACCGCGTGGGAACGGACAGAAGTATGGTTCCGCCGCCTCTGCATGGAGGAAATCCTGCGGTACGTCGCCAGTGGAAGCCCCCTCGACAAAGCAGGGGCATACGGGATACAGGACGATTTCGGGGCGGTGTTCGTGGAACGGATCAACGGCGACTACTATAACGTCGTCGGGCTTCCGCTTTCGCGTTTCTATTGCACCTTCACCGAGTTCCTGAAGAACGGACAGCCCCCCTGTGAAGACGAGGCTTAAGCGGCGGCTGCTCCTGTCGCTCGCGTTCGGCGCGGCGGTATTCATCGCGCTCACCGTCATCGCGGACGCGGAGAAACTCGCTGCCGCGTTCGCCCGTTTCCCGTGGGGATATCTCCCGCTTCTCCTCGCATGCGCAAGCGCCAACTACACGCTGCGCTTCTGGAAATGGGATTACTACACGCGGGTTCTCGCCATCCGCCCTCCGGCGCGGAAGAATCTCATCATCTTCCTCGCTTCGTTCATCATGGCCGTCACGCCGGGCAAACTCGGCGAAGTGCTCAAATCCTACCTGCTGAAAGAGGTCAACGGGACACCGATCTCGAAATCCGCACCCGTGATCCTCGCAGAGCGGCTCACGGATTTCATCGGCCTGACGGTCATCGTCGTCATCGGCGCATTCGTCTTCGAACAGGCGAGGACGGTCGTCGTCGGGTTCGCCGCCTTCTTCCTCGCCATCACCATCCTGTTGAGCATGCGCAACGTATCCCTGCGCATCCTCGCCGTGTTCGACCGCTCCAGATTTTTCCGCCGTTTTTCCCGGAACATCCGGACGGCATACGACAGCATATACCTACTCGTTCGCCCCCGCCCGTTCGCCTGGTCGTCGGCCATCAGCATCGGTTCGTGGTTCTTCGAATGCCTGGCCTACTGGCTCGTCCTCCGCGCGTTCCACGCACCGGTCCCCATCCTGAAAGCATCCTTCATCTATGCGTTCTCGACCATCGTCGGCGCCGTCAGCATGCTGCCGGGGGGGCTCGGCACGACCGAGGGAAGCCTCACGGGCCTCGCGACGCTCGCGGGAACACCGATCGACATCGCGGTCGCATCGACGTTCATCATCCGTGCATGCACGTTGTGGTACGCGGTGCTCATCGGCGTGGCGATCACCTTCTTCTTCCAGCATCGCCTGCATGTCCGCATCGACGACATCGACATCGACGCGGTGAACGCCGGCTGATCTTTCCCGGATTTCGACGGTGGGGACCACCCCCGCCCCTCATGCGACGACCTGTGCAGGCCAGGGTTCGAGACCGCCCGGAAAACCCGATTACGGGGAAACGCCGAGAAGGGAGTACCCGCCCATCGTCTGGACCGTTTCCATCACCCCACCGGGGAACAAAGGAAGCGCCCGGTGCGTTCGCCCCATCCGGCGGGTCATCCGCCGAAGGGAGACCAAGACCGTGGCAAAACGAAAGACCCTTTTCATTCTCCTGCCGTTTTTCCTCACTGCGACAGCCTTCGCCCAGACCGGTGCCACAGACACGTGCGCCGCGCTCGAACGCATCATCGAACGTGAAGGCGATGAGAGCGAGACACCGGCATTGCTGGAATTGTTCGAGGCCCTCTTCGCACAGCCGATGAACCTCAACACGGCCAAGGCATCCGAGCTGGAGTCCCTGAGTTTTCTCACCCCTGCGGAGATCCGCCGCCTGGTATCCGCGCGACGTTCGATCGGGACATTCGCTCGCTGGGAACAGGTACGGGC
>JARYLZ010000164.1 GCA_029907355.1 Bacteroidota bacterium
GTCGACGTGGTCGAGACGGTCGGGCCCTGCAGGATGCAGTTGATGAAACGGTTGTGGTCCGACCCGCCGCCGAACATGATGACGTTGCTGTAGGTCGATCCGTTGGACTTGATCGTCATGTTCTGGAACGTGACGTAGTCGGCGTTGTTGAAGTTCACCGTGCCGGTCTGCGTTGTCGGCGCGTACTGGAGAATGACGTCGTTGCGGTTGCCCGTCTCGCTCTGGAACGTGATCGTGTTCGTTGCCGAAGCGCCCTGGATCGCCGTGAACGAGATCGATTCCGTGTACGTCCCGGACCGGACGTTGAAGACGACGGGGCCGCATACGCCGTTGGCGTTCAGGTCCGCCACCGCTGCCGTGAAGTTCGGGTAGCTCGGGTTCACACCGCCGATGGTGAATGTACCTGCGATCGCCGCTTTACGCGTCGTGGTCAGCGTGTCGTTGAAGTTGACCGTGTCGTTCTGCCCGTTCGGTTGGTGTGTCCATATCTTGAATGTATAAGGGACACCGGATACGAAGTTCATGCCGGGGTTCAACACGACCTGTGTCATGCGGGCTGCTGCCGAGCTCGTGTCGAGGAGCCCTGTCCAGTTGTAATCGGGCTGCGGCGCGCCGTTGAGTGTCCATTTGATCGTCACGGACGTGATCGGGTTCCCTCCCGCGTTGACGAGGGTAACCTCGACGGGGTGCGTTCCGGCGCAAAAGTTGAGCGGTGAAGTGAGAGCAGTGATACCGGCGTTGTTGAAACCGACGACAGTGCTACGAATTTCGATCTCATGGAAATTCGGGTTACTCGTCTGTGAACCGGTCGTCGTGAAGTTCGTCAAGCGCAATCTCGTCGTCGTGACCGATGGGAAGGTGATGACCTTCACCATAGCGGGTGTCCCGACATTGAAGTCGTAATGGTTCACCCACGTCGTCCCGTTCCAGTACTGGACACGGCCGGACTGGAGATACCGGGTCGTGGTGGATACATAATACAGGGTTACTTCGCCGACGTTCTGGACGGTGCTCCCCCAGTCGAATTGGATCCATGCGTTCGGGTCGGGGTTCCCCGAGGTACTTGTCCACCCGAAGTACCCTCCCGGTGTTGGATTGATACCGTCGTTGTAATGTTGGGGACCATATCCGCTCGGGTAACCGGTCCCGCCCCCTGAGTGCGTGCATGTCGCCGTCAGTGCGACGTTGGGGTTCTGCGCTGCGGCGTTCAGCGAGAAAGCGCACAGAGCCGCGAGTGTGATGGCGAGGAGAAGAAAACCCTTCCTTCCTCGTGCCTCTGAAACCGTGAAATGCATTTTGTACCTCCGAATGGTGAAGAGTATTCGCAAGGAATTCTCGATTACTTGTCTCACTGTTTGACTAGGAGGGAATTGTATCGCGTTTCTTTTTAGCGAGACCGCGAAAAATACCTTGTGTTCAGCCTGACGAAAATTCGTTATTACATTTATGATTTTCGTGAAAATCTACATTTCATCGACATAGGAACCAAGACAGAAAGAAAGAGAAAATATGCCCTGCACCGAGAGGTATCCATCAAATCCTACCTCCTGAAAATAAGAGGTTTACAGGTATACAAGATCTACTGACAGCCTTGCATTTCGGTTAGTACATTCGTTTTAGATCCCAGTAATTGTTCAGAAGGGTCTTCATCGGAGCGATTGTGAGCCATGGGATCCATAGCCCTAGATTTTTTGGTCCATCAACAGGGAGAAGGGGGTATTTCCCGCGAAGTATCATCTGAAATTTCCTTCCCAAATGCGTGAACCTTCACTCATAACACATCCTCTTCTTCGTTCGCATTTTCTTCCCTTGCGGCGGATGAGGGGATGAGATATGTTTGATTTCCGGGCATTCGATTCCATCGTCCCGGCAATGATAGAACCGGACGGGCACTTCCTTCCATTCCTATCTCCCCTCATCGACCAAGAACCCATCATATCGAAGGCGGGCTTTATACATGTGCGGCATCGTCGGGTACATCGGGGGGAAAGACGCCACCCCCATTCTGCTCGAGGGGCTGAAACGATTGGAGTACCGCGGGTACGACTCCGCCGGGATCGCCGTACTCGGCCCCTCCGGCGTTCTCACCGTCAAGCGGGCGGGGAAAGTAACCGACCTGGAATCCCTCGTTTCGGGACGGTACCGGGGGAAGACCATCGGAATCGGCCACACCCGCTGGGCGACGCACGGCGAACCGAACGATGTCAATGCCCACCCGCATCTCGACCATACGGGAACCATCGCTCTCGTCCATAACGGCATCATCGAAAACCATGCGGCGATCCGCCATCGGTTGATGCAAGACGGCATCCGCTTCGTGTCGGATACGGACACCGAAGCCCTCGTTCAGCTCATTTCCCGTTTTTACGACATCACGAGCGATCTCGAGCAGGCCGTCCGCT
>JARYLZ010000165.1 GCA_029907355.1 Bacteroidota bacterium
GTGGAGACCGGCGCACTCATGCATGAGCCAGCGCGAGCCGTCGGCGCTTCAATGGGGCCACGGCTTGTTAGCCGTGGAGACAGCCGTAGGCCATCCGCTCCTCATCCGTCGGTTCGCGGCTTCAATGGGGCCACGGCTTGTTAGCCGTGGAGACGGCCCGATTCGCGAGGGCAATGGAGGCGAGGCTGCGGGCGCTTCAATGGGGCCACGGCTTGTTAGCCGTGGAGACGGCGACGACGACCTGCTCTACCACGACGAGCAGTGCCGGCTTCAATGGGGCCACGGCTTGTTAGCCGTGGAGACCGCAGTCGCCGATGTGACACCACCAGCTGTAGAGGCCGCTTCAATGGGGCCACGGCTTGTTAGCCGTGGAGACAAGGCATACCTCGGCTTCATTGCGCGTCTGACCGCATCGCTTCAATGGGGCCACGGCTTGTTAGCCGTGGAGAGGGCAGGGCAGGGCGCGGCGAGGCAGGGCAGCGCTTGACAAGGCTTCAATGGGGCCACGGCTTGTTAGCCGTGGAGACGGCTCGCTCCCGCGCGAGCACGCAGGATACCTACGTCCCCGCTTCAATGGGGCCACGGCTTGTTAGCCGTGGAGACGCCGCCGCACCGGGCAGATGATAGCGGATGTTACCAGCGGCTTCAATGGGGCCACGGCTTGTTAGCCGTGGAGACAAGCCGCCGTAGAAGTCGCTGGACTGGACCGAAGGCGCTTCAATGGGGCCACGGCTTGTTAGCCGTGGAGACCGCGTGACCTGGCGTCGTACCGCCGGCGGTGCCGGCGTGCTTCAATGGGGCCACGGCTTGTTAGCCGTGGAGACGACGACCCCCAGGCGTACACTCGCACGGGGTTGTTCATGCTTCAATGGGGCCACGGCTTGTTAGCCGTGGAGACCTTCCCCGTGGAAGTCGGGCATACCGGCGCGGAGCCGGCTTCAATGGGGCCACGGCTTGTTAGCCGTGGAGACCTCCGGGTAGGCGCGCAGGAACTCTTCGTCGCTGATCCCGCTTCAATGGGGCCACGGCTTGTTAGCCGTGGAGACCCGAACTGCGGGATGAAGCCGCGGCGTGGATCGAAGCGCTTCAATGGGGCCACGGCTTGTTAGCCGTGGAGACTGATCCCAAGGCCAGAGTGCGCGCCACGTATTGGCGCAGCTTCAATGGGGCCACGGCTTGTTAGCCGTGGAGACTGGGCGAGCTTCGCTACTGGACGGTGCGCTCGCTACGAGCTTCAATGGGGCCACGGCTTGTTAGCCGTGGAGACGATCGTGGACGCGGCGGCAACCCAGGCGCTCATCCAGCTTCAATGGGGCCACGGCTTGTTAGCCGTGGAGACCGCCGCGCCGTTGTCAACGGCCCACTCGTTCCAGGTGCTTCAATGGGGCCACGGCTTGTTAGCCGTGGAGACGGAGGCACACTTCCCTCCAGGTGCGGGCCGTTCCCGCTTCAATGGGGCCACGGCTTGTTAGCCGTGGAGACTCCACCGCAACCGGGTCCGGCACGCCCACTCTGACCCTGCTTCAATGGGGCCACGGCTTGTTAGCCGTGGAGACGCCGCGATCCGGCCGGCCCCGATTCTGCTGGCGAAAAGCTTCAATGGGGCCACGGCTTGTTAGCCGTGGAGACGGGTAACGGGGCCGGAGTGACAGGCGGCTCCGGCCCGCTTCAATGGGGCCACGGCTTGTTAGCCGTGGAGACTACGGGCTCCCGCCCGACACACTCTCAGAGGAGGTGGCTTCAATGGGGCCACGGCTTGTTAGCCGTGGAGACGGCCGAGGTCTGCGCGCGCTGCGGCCGGCCGGCCAAGCTTCAATGGGGCCACGGCTTGTTAGCCGTGGAGACCATTACCCCGCACCGTATGAGAACTTGCCGGAAAACATGCTTCAATGGGGCCACGGCTTGTTAGCCGTGGAGACGGCGGTGGATTCCGCCGGGCAGGTTGCCCGCCTGGGTGCTTCAATGGGGCCACGGCTTGTTAGCCGTGGAGACAGCCCGCCCTAACGGACAGCAATAACCGAGCCAAATCGGCTCTCCTGCGAGAGGTCCGGTTC
The DNA here is from genome assembly GCA_029907355.1 of Bacteroidota bacterium. Lineage (GTDB taxonomy): Bacteria > Bacteroidota > Ignavibacteria > SZUA-365 > SZUA-365 > JARYLZ01. Next base: position 2,055 of record JARYLZ010000165.1, read on the forward strand.
TGCACGCTTGCCCAGAGGTCCTTCTTCGTCATGGC
>JARYLZ010000166.1 GCA_029907355.1 Bacteroidota bacterium
GTTGAAACGTTTGAGCCCGTCTTCGCTGTAACGGGCGATGAGCGTGTCGAAGCTCTCTTCGCCGGTGAGCGCCTTGTTCAGGATCGTCTTCGCGTGCTCCCGGGTCGTGGCGCTGTCCACGACGCCGCCGGGGAATCGACGCCAGCGGACGAGGATGTGCGCGAAATTGACTTCCTCGGCCCTGCGGTCGTACAACGTCCGTGTCGCGGGACCGACGAGCCGCTCGTCCAGCACGGTCTGCACCGCGAGCTTGTCCCGGTACTCGCGGATCTCGCTCTCCACTTCCGGCAGGCGGTCGATGCCGCGGGCCCGCGCTTCCATCACCTTGACCTTGAAGTCGACGAGGCGATCGAGGAACGTTTCTTTCTGTTCGCGCGTTTCCGGCCTCGTGTTCCTCAACCGCAGGTATGTCTCCTCGTACTCGGCGACGGTCAGCGTATCCGAATCGCCGAACAGCGCGAGAACATCGGCCGGTACCGTCCCGCAGCCGCCCGACGCCAGTATGGCTGCGAAAAGGATGATGGAGACGGAACAGACGGCGGGGATTTCCCGCCGGGGGCGCCAGCGAGACCGGGCGAAGGTTCGAGCGAGGTTAACGCGTCCGCGCATGTCACGTTCCCGTCTTGCCGAAAGCACGACGGACAGCTTCCTCGTTGATCTTCACGCCGAATTTCTTCCTGAGACCGTCGATCCATTCCCGTTCGAGACGCTTGTGCTCGTATTCCTGGAATTTGCTCGAGACCTCGGACTGCGCCTCCTCGAACGTCTTTTCGCGCGCGGCTTCCCGGCCTTCCATCCTGATGATCGACCATCCGTACTGGTGGCGGAACGGCCCCTCGATCCAACCGGGCTGCATCGTCATCGCTTTCTGCGCCAGTTCGTTGGCGCTCACACCCTGTAAGCCCCAGTCGCCGCCTTTCTCGCGGTACCCCGCGCGCTGGGTGTGGCGCGATGCCAGTTCTCCGAAATCGACACCGAGGTTGAGGCTGTCACGCAGGACTTTCCCGAGGCTGTCGCTCGTCACGAAAATCTCGCGGAAGCGCACACGGTCCGGCCACCGGAATTCCCCACGGTGTTCTTCCCAGTACACCCGGAGCGCGGAGTCGCGCACCGTCACGCGGTTCCACACGGCTTCCTGTTCCGCACGGAAGAGGAGAACCCCTTCCCGGTATTCCTTCATCAACTCGCCGAATTCGGGGTAACGCGTCTCGAGGTCCGCCGTCTCGCGCGCGAAAGCCTCTTTCTGTCCGAGAATCCCCGCCAGGTCTCTCAGTCCCGATCGGTTCAACGGCTTCGATTGCAGGTCCCGGTTGCGGTCGATCGTCTCGACCGCTTCCCCGACGCGCATGGCACCCTGCCGAAACTCGACCAGAGGGAGATTCAAGACCTCGGGCGTGAGCGCCGACGACCATCCGCCGACAGCGGTCGTGGCGGTCGTGTCGATCAGGGCGGCCACCCGTTCGATCGTGGAGTCGACGATGCGCATGCCGTGTTTTTCTTCGATCGACCGAATGAACGCCCGGTTATCTTCTTCGTAACCGTAGCGTTGGTAGATCTGCTTCAGCTCCTGGCGCGCTTCCTCGAAGGGGGGCGCATGGCGTTCCCCCGTCACTTTGATGATGTGGTAGCCGAACGTCGTGCGCACGATGCCGCTCGTCCCTCCCACGGGGAGCTCGAAAGCCGCGAGCTCGAAGGGCGGCACGAAACGCCGCCTGCCCACCCAGCCGAGATTTCCGCCGCGTTCGCCCGATACCGCGTCTTCGGAATTCCTCCGCGCCAACTCCGCGAAATCGCCGCCTTTCCTCAGCGTGTCGAGGATGCTTGCGATCTTCGCGTATGCGGCAAGAGAGTCCTCAGGCTTGTCGGAGGGAATACGGACCAAGATATGGCTGACCTCGATCTCACCCCGCGTCGGGCGCCTGTCGAGGAGTTTCACGATGTGGTAGCCGAACAGCGTCCGAACGGGCCGGGGGTAAATTTCGCCCGGTCGAAGGCTGTAGACGGCCTCATCGAATACGGGGACCGTCATCCCCGCC
>JARYLZ010000167.1 GCA_029907355.1 Bacteroidota bacterium
GGGAGATTCCGCGCACCCCTGTTGCGTTCCGCCCCATGTCGCGGACATCGCTCTCGTTGAAACGGATTGCCTGCCCGTTTCTCGTCGCGATCAAAATGTCGTTCGTCCCGTCGGTGATCTTCGCTTCGACGAGCTCGTCCGCAGGGGTGAGATTGATGGCGATGATCCCTGTCGAACGGGGATTGCCGTAGGCGGACAGAACCGTTTTCTTCACCGTCCCGTCGGCGGTGACCATCATGATGTAATGGAGATCGTCGAACTCGTGTACCGTGACGAAGGCCGAAATGCGTTCCTCTTTCTGGATGTTGATGAGGTTCACGATGGCGCGTCCGCGCGCCGCGCGCCCCCCCTCGGGGATCTCGAACACCTTGAGCCAGTAGCAACGGCCGCGGTTCGTGAAGAAGAGGATGTAGTGGTGCGTCGACGCGACGAACATGTGCTCGATGAAATCGTCCTCGCGGAGGACCGCCGCCCCCATTACGCCCTTGCCGCCGCGGCCCTGCCGGCGGTAAGCGCTGACCGGCGTCCGCTTGATGAACCCGTTGTGGCTGATCGTGACGACGACGTCTTCCTCCGCGATCATGTCCTCCAAACGGAAATCGGTGTAATCGTACACGATGTCGGTCCTCCGCGCGTCGCCGTACTTCTCTCGGAGGCCACGCAACTCGTCTCCGATGAGTTGCCACCGCAGCGTCGGGTTCTCGAGGATGCCGCGGAGCCGCGCGATGAGTTGGATCGTCGCCTTGTACTCCTCCTCGATCTTTTTCCGCTCGAGCCCGGTGAGGCGCTGGAGCCGAAGGTCGAGGATAGCTTTCGCCTGGATCTCGCTGAGCGAGAATTTCCGCATGAGGTTCGTGCGCGCGGTCTCCACGTCGCGCGACCGCTTGATCGTGTCGATCACCGCATCGATGTCCCCGAGGGCGATCATATACCCTTCGAGGATATGCGCTCTCCGCTCGGCTTCGGCCAGCTCGAAGCGGGTCCGTCGGAGGACGACCTCGTGCCGGAAATCGAGGAAATGGCGCATGAGCTCCTTGAGCGTGAGCACTTTCGGTCTGCCGTCCACCAGCGCGAGGAGAATGGCGCCGAAGGTGGTCTGAAGCGCCGTGTGCTTGTACAGGTTGTTCAGCACCACTTCGGGATTCCCGTCCCGTTTGATCTCGATCACGATCCGGAGCCCGTCGCGGTCGGACTCGTCCCGGATGTTCGAAATCCCCTCGATCTTCCCTTCCTTGACGAGCTCGGCGATCTTCTCGATGAGGTGCGCCTTGTTCACCTGGTAGGGGATCTCGCTGATGACGATGTTCTCGCGCCCGTTCTTCTGCGTTTCGATGTTCGCGCGTGCACGGACGATGATGCGGCCCCGCCCGGTCAGATACGCATCCTGTACCCCCTGGTACCCGAAAATGATGCCGCCGGTCGGGAAGTCAGGGGCCTTGACGTGCTGCATGAGCAGTTCGGGCGAAATATCCGGTTGCTCGATCATGGCGAGGAGACCGTCAACCACCTCCCCCAGGTTGTGCGGCGGGATATTGGTCGCCATCCCGACGGCGATTCCGCCCGCTCCGTTGACGAGCAGGTTCGGCAGGAGAGCGGGGAGGACGGTCGGCTCCTGGAGGGACTCGTCGAAATTCGGCGCGAAGTCCACGGTGTCCTTTTCGATATCCCGCAGGAGTTCCATCGCGATGGGGGCGAGACGCGCCTCCGTGTATCGCATGGCTGCCGCCGCGTCCCCGTCGACGGACCCGAAATTCCCCTGGCCTTGGACGAGCGGGTAACGGAGCGAAAAATCCTGCACCATGCGGACCATCGCGTCGTACACTGCGCT
>JARYLZ010000168.1 GCA_029907355.1 Bacteroidota bacterium
GATCTCCTTCCCGCGAATCGGTGGGGGGTCGGAATCATGGCTCGGTTTGAGCATTGTCAAAGACGTCGTAGATTTGCACCGCGGTTTCATCACGGTCGAGAGCAGGAAAAACGAGGGAACGACTTTTCGCGTGATCTTGCCCGCCGACCCGGCCGCAGCCTGATACCCGAGGAGAAAAGGCATTGCATGGAGTCCATCGATCTGCGCGAACACCCCGTTTTCCTCGTCGATGACGAACACCAGAATCTCGTTCTGCTCCGCATGTGGGTCGAACGGCTCTGGAAACTCCCCGTCGAAGAATACGACAATGCGCAAGCCTGCCTCGACAATCTCCACCGGGAACCCTGCCTGATCATTCTCGACATCATGATGCCCGGCATCGACGGGATCGAAGTGTTGCGGCGCGTCCGCAGCGATTATCCCCATATCCCCGTCGTCATGTTGTCCGCGCAGAACAACGTCCAGACCGCGATCGAGGCGATCCACCTGGGTGCGTACGATTACCTGACGAAACCCGTCGACCGCGAGCGGCTCGAAGTCGTCACGCGGAATGCCATCCGGGAATTCGAACTCGCTTTCACTCTCCGCGAAACGAGAAGCCGCCTCGAATCCGGTACCGTCTTTTCCGAGATCGTCTCCATCGACCCCAAGATGCACGGGGTGTTCGAACTGGTCCGCAAGGCGGCCGATTCGCACGTATCCATTCTCCTCCAGGGCGAGAGCGGGACGGGGAAAGACCTGCTCGCGAAAGCCGTGCACCGGATCAGCAACAGAAGGGACAAACCGTTCGTCGTCGTCAATTGCGCTGCCATCCCTTCCGAACTCCTGGAAAGCGAACTCTTCGGCCACGAGAAAGGCGCGTTCACCGGCGCGGAAGCCCAAAAGCCCGGCAAATTCGAAATCGCCGCCGGCGGGACGCTCTTCCTCGACGAAATCGGGACGATGGAATACAAACTCCAAGCGAAAGTCCTCCGAGCCATCCAGGAGAAGGAATTCACGCGCGTCGGCGGCATCCACCCCATCCGCGTCGATGTGCGAATCATTTCCGCCACGAACAGCGACCTCCAGAAAATGGTCCGCGAAGGCACTTTCCGGGAAGATCTCTATTACCGCGTGGCCACGTTCCCGATCACGATCCCACCTCTCCGCGAACGCAGGGATGATATCGTCCTCCTGGCGGAACATTTCCTCGAGCAGTCCCTCGAGAAAATGCAGAAGGACATCCGGGGATTTTCCCGGGAAGCGATCATCGCGCTGACCCATTACTCATGGCCCGGCAACGTGCGCGAACTTCAAAGCGTCGTCGAGCGCGCAATTATTCTCGCGGACGGTCCGATCATCACGACCGAGCATCTCCCGCCGCAATTCCGCGCACCTGAATCAGTCACAGGCGAAACACCTCTTTTCAACTTGACGTCTCCGAACGATCTTCTCCCCTTCGAGACATATAAAAAGAGCATCATCCGCAAGGCATACGAGCTCTGTAACGGAAACGTCAGCGAGGTCGCGCAGAGACTGAACATCAGCCGGACCACGGTGTACCGGTTGATGGGCGACGAAGAGGCCCCCGATACGTGACACCCTGCTTTGGGGCGTGGGTCGTCTGCCCATACCGCAGCCCCT
>JARYLZ010000169.1 GCA_029907355.1 Bacteroidota bacterium
GACATCTTCTCGAGTCTGATCAGAGATCCAATAGAGAGAGCAAAAACCCAGTGCAAAGAGAATGAGAAAATCCATATATTCCTCAAACGATCCAGTGCATATCCATTCTGCAGAGACTTTTCGAGACAGGAATCCGTGACCGTAGCAAAGAACGAAACACTCCGTTGCGGGAGACTGCTCTATGAAGGACGATCGAAGCGGGTTTACGAAACGGCGGACTCGGGCAAAGTTTTCCTGGAATTCAAGTCGGAATTCCCACCCCGTTCTTCAGGCCGCCAAGGGGAGAAACCCGTAAAGAGCGTCATGCTCTGCGACATCGCGGAACACGTGTTCCAGTACTTGCAGAGTTTCCGAATTCCGACGCATTTCCAGAGGCGGTATGACCAAGACCGTCTCCTCGTCGGGAAACTGGACATGATCCCACTCGCGATCGTCGTCCGGAACATTGCCGCCGGGTCTCTCTGCACACGGTTCGACGTCCCCGAGGGGTGGGAACTCGAGGTCCCCGTCATCGAGTTGATTTACCGAAACAACCAGCTCAAATACCCGCTCGTGAACGAAACGCATCTCCTGGCGTTCGGCGTCTCGACTCCGGAGGAGATCCGGACAACCATGCGCATCGCCACGAAAACCAATGCCGTCCTTCGCTCGTTCATGGAACGACGGAAACTGAGGCTCGTGGACATCTGGCTCGAATTCGGGAGGAGGAACGGAGAAATCCTTCTTGGCGACGCCATCGTGCCCGATACGATGCGTCTGCTCGACATGGGCACGAACGAGTTGTACGACGGTTCCGTCTACCGGCTTGGCATCGGGGATTATATCGATCCATACGTTTCTCTCCACCGGCGGATTCTCTCGTAAGTTCACATGCCTTTGATCAGTCGATACGGCCGCGACATCGCAATCCCCGTGCTCTTTCTATCCGCGGTGATTTTCGCGGGCGCGTGGTTCATCACCAGTATCCCGTTACGGATTTTTTTCCTTCTCCTCGGCGGTGTGATTTTCCTCTTCACGTTCTGGTTCTTTCGGGATCCCGAGCGTTCGACACAGGCGGGCGACGAACTGGTGATCTGCCCGGCCGATGGGAAAGTCATCGCGGTTTACGAGGTCGAGGAAAACGAGTACCTGCAGGGAAGGGCTCGACAGATTTCCATTTTCATGTCCCCCCTCGACGTCCATGTCAACAGGTTGCCGGTCAGCGGCATGGTCGAGTATGTACGCCATGTCCGGGGGGCATTTACAGTGGCTTTCGCCGACAAGTCCTCCGACGTGAATGAACGCACTCTCGTGGGGATTTCCTGCACGCACGGGAAGGTGCTCACGAAACAAATCGCCGGGTTCATCGCCCGGCGCATTGTGTGCCCTCTCCGCCGGGGTGACATCGCCCGCGCAGGGGAACGTTTCGGGATGATCCGCTTCGGTTCACGCGTGGATCTCTTGCTCCCTCCCATCGCCGATGTCGCGGTGACGCCTGGACAGAGGGTCAGAGCGGGGGAAACCGTCGTCGCAAGATTCCGCCGGGGCGATTCTCCCGGCGAGGAGCACCACAGTACAGGTTGACCGAGCCGGTG
>JARYLZ010000016.1 GCA_029907355.1 Bacteroidota bacterium
GGAGGGGTGTTACATGGACACGGACGGCAACGGGACGGTGAACGGGTACGACTACATCGCGATACGGGTGAACTGGATGAGGACGCACGGGACGCCGAAGGCGTCGACGGGCGTGGTGGAGACGTTCGCGTTGGAGGGGAACTACCCGAACCCGTTCAACCCGACGACGACGATCCGGTACGCGTTGCCGGAGCGGAGCGAGGTGGAGTTGCGCGTGCTGGACATGCTGGGCCGCGAGGTGGCGGTGCTGGTGCGCGGTACGGTCGAGGCCGGCGTGCACACGGCGGCGTTCGACGCGCGTGGCTTGGAGAGCGGCGCGTACACGGCGGTGGTGCGGATGACGGGCCTGGAGACGGGCGCGACGTTCACGAAGGCCATCCGCATGTCGCTGGTCAAGTAAACCTCACGCGTTGGCGTAACCTCGCTCCACAACCCATTCCGAACCGCGGGCCCACCTATCCAGGCGGGCCCGCTCGTTTTTTCCCTCCGGGACATGATTTCGACCTTTGTCCTTTCCCAGAGAGGCTGCATCCTTCCTCTTTCCTTCCCGGAATGTTTTGTCCTCCCCCTCGAGATCACTATCCAAACGGTGAACCGGTTCTTTAAACCGGGGCACGAAAAACACGGCATTTCGTTCTCTTCACTCCCCGGCGACTCTCTCTCATCCCGATACGGCGGCGTCCATTCGAAGAGATAATTTCCGTATTTTCGGTGACGTGATATCCATCGTCGACCTCTGGAAAACGTTTTCGAACGGCAAACCGGTCCTTCGGGGAGTGAACCTCGAGATTCAAACCGGTGAAACGATCGCAATCATCGGGCACAGCGGCTGTGGAAAGAGCGTTCTCCTCAAGCACATCATCGCTCTCCTTCGGCCGGACCGCGGTTCCGTCACGATCGATGGGGTTTCTCCCTTCCACCTCGGCGAGCGGGAGCTCAACGCCTTACGGACACGTTTCGGTTTCCTCTTCCAAGGTGCAGCGCTGTTCGACTCGATGACCGTTCGGGACAATATCGCGTTGGGTCTCACCGAAAATACACGGATGACACCCGCGGAAATCGATCGGATCGTGATGGAGAAGCTCGAGCTCGTCGGCATGCCGGGGACGGGTCATCTCAAGCCTAGCGAACTCTCCGGCGGTATGAAAAAGCGCGTCGGCCTCGCGCGCGCTCTGGCGACGAATCCGGATTACCTGCTCTACGACGAACCCACGACGGGCCTGGATCCCGTCATGTCCGACCAGATCGACCGTCTCATCGCCGATCTCACGCAGCGCTTGAACGTCACGTCCATCGTCGTCACACACGATATGGTCAGTGTTTCGACCATCGCGCACCGGGTGGCCATGATATACGAGGGGAAAATCCATTTCCAGGGAACACCTGACGAATTGAAAGCGGCACCGGATCCGATCATCCGTTCCTTCCTCGCCCGCACCCAAGCACGATGAACGCGCGGGGAGACGTCCGCTCTTACTGCCGGTTTTTTCTCCGGAAAAGGAATCGTACTTTTGGAGACGTGTCGGCGTGTTTTTCAATCTCCTTTACGATTGACGAGCGACGCAAAATAAACACCGCACCTCCCATGCCTTCCGGTTTTTCATGAACGACCCCATCGCAGAGTTCCGCTTCAAACCTTTCCGAGAGATGACCGACGAGGATTACCGCCTCATCGGGTTTCGATCGGGACTCGAGATCCATCAACAATTGCTGACGGAGAAAAAGCTCTTCTGCCGCTGCCCCGCCGGCCTGTACAGCGATCATTACAACGCGGAAATCCTGCGTGAGATGCGCCCGACGCTATCCGAGCTCGGTGAGTACGACGGGACGGCACTCATGGAGTTCAAGACGAAAAAGGAGATCGTCTACCGCATCAACTACGAGACGGTCTGTACGTACGAGATGGATGACACCCCGCCGTTCGAGCTGAACGAGGAAGCCCTGGATATCGCCATCGGCATCGCGATGCTCTACCGGTGCTCTCTGGTGGACGAAATCCACATCGCACGCAAGCAATATTTGGACGGGAGCATCCCGACGGGATTCCAGCGGACGACCATCGTGGGCGTGGAAGGGAGCATCCCTTACAAGGACCGCGAGATCCGCATCGTCCAGCTCGGCCTCGAGGAAGATGCTTGCCGCGAGGTAAGCGACCGCTACCACCGCCGCGTGTATATCACGGACCGCCTCGGCATGCCGCTCATCGAGACCGTCACGGGTGCGGACATGCGCACGCCTCACGAGATCGCCGAAGTCGCCGACTTATGCCGCCGCATCGTCCGAAGCACGGGACAGGTCCGCACCGGCATCGGCGCGGCGAGGCAGGACGTCAACGTCAGCGTGACGGGCGGCACGAGAATCGAGATCAAGGGTGTCCCGCGCATCCCGGCGATTCCCCTCCTGACCTATAACGAGGCGATGCGCCAGTGGAACCTTCTCCGGCTGAAACGCGAACTGGAACGGCGCGGCATTACCGCGGAGACGTTCCGGAGCAGGACGGCGGACGTGACGCAAGCCGTGCGGAAGACGCGGTACCGTCCCCTCGCCCAAGCCCTCGCAAAGGGCTTCCAAGCACGCTGCGTCGTTCTCGAAGGTTTCCGCGGTCTCCTCGCATGGGAAACGCAGACCAACACCCGTTTCGGGAAAGAGATTTCGGACCGTGTGCGCGTCATCGAGTGCTTGATGGATCTGCCCAACATCGCACACAGCGACGGACCGGAAAAATCCCTCCCCCGCACGGAATGGAAGGCTCTGCGGACCGATCTGGCTGCGGGCGAGGACGACACCCTCGTCATTGTCTGGGGGCCCGAGACCGACGTCGAAACCGGCGCGAAAGAAATCGCCATCCGGGCGAGAGAAGCCGCCATCGGTGTCCCCTCCGAGACGCGGCAGGCCCTCAAGGACGGCACGAACGGTTTCGAACGCATCCTGCCCGGCCCCGACCGCATGTACCCCGACACGGATCTCCCGCCGAAGCGGATCACGCAGGAAAGGCTCGAGCGCATCCGCGCGACGCTCCCCGAACCCGTCTGGGAGCGGGAACGCCGCTACCGGGAACTGGGCGTCCCGCCGGATACCATCGTCCCACTCTCCATTTCCCCGTACGCCGCCCTTTTCAACCGGCTCGTGACGGGAAAAAACGTGGAACCCGTCCGCGCTGCGGTAGCCCTCGTCCAGTACACGAAGAGACTCGCCCGCCGATACGGGAAAGACAACGGGCTCGCACCGGAAACCGTAGAGGGGATATTCGATGCTTGCATTGCCGGCAGACTCGCGTGGGATGCCATTCTCCCCGCGATGGATGCCGCTGTGCGCCGCGGTTCCTTCGATGCCCTCAGCCTCCCCCCGCCATGCACGGATGAGGAAGCCGACGGCGTGATCCGCGAGGAAGCGGCTTTCTTGCGGGAGAACCCGCCCAAGCGGCCGGAACGGTTTGGAGAGATCTTGATCGGCCGCGCCATGCGCAGGCTTCGCGGCAGAATCCCGGCTCCCGTCGTGGTCGAGCGCGTGCGTCGGTTGCTCGAGGAGGAAAGGCGATGACAGCGAACGACTACAAGGGATATCGCGGCGAAGCTTTGGCCGCGCTCCAGAAATTCCAAGCACCCGTGTGGAGCGATGTGGAAATCACGACGGACAAGGGTTCCTTCACGGGAATCATCCTCCCGCGCTCGGAAACCGCCGATCCCCTTCACGTGGTCATCAAGCTCCGCTCCGGCTACAACATCGGGATCAACGCCGCGGGGATCCGCTCCATCACGCTGCAAGGGCGAAAAGAAGCGCATTACAAGATCCCCGAAAAAGAGTTCCCGTACGACCCGAAGAAGCCGCGCGTCAAACTGCTCGGCACGGGCGGTACGATCGCAAGCAGGTTGGACTATCGAACCGGTGCGGTCATTCCGGCATTCTCGCCGGGCGAACTCTACGGCTCCGTCCCCGAGCTCGCCGACATCTGCAACCTCGAGACGGAGAAGCTCTACGGCGTTTTCAGCGAGAACATGGGACCCGAGCAATGGCGTGGCACGGCGGAAGCGATCGGGCGCGAGATCGAACGCGGCGTGCAGGGCATCGTGATCGGGCATGGTACGGATACGATGCACCACACAGCGGGCATCCTCACCTACATGGTACAGAACTCTCCGGTGCCCATCGTCATGGTCGGTTCCCAACGCTCGAGCGATCGCCCCTCGTCCGATGCGGCACTGAATCTCATGCACGCCGTGAAAACCGCGGCGGAGAGCGACATCGCCGAGGTCATGGTCTGCATGTTCGGGCCGACTTCCAACATGTACGGGCTGCTCCACCGCGGGACACGGGTCCGGAAAATGCACTCCAGCTACCGTTCCACGTTCCGCACCATCGGCGACATCCCCCTGGCGATGGTAAGCCGTGAGAAAATCACGCCGCTCCGGCACGATTACGCCCGGCGCCGGAGCGATAAGAACGTGACGATCAACACCGCGTTCGAGGAGATGGTCAGCATCGTCTACTACTACCCCAACATGCGACCGGACATTATCGACGCGCTGATCGACAACGGCTACAAGGGAATCGTCATCGCCGGCACGGGGCTCGGGCACGTGAACAAGCCTTTGTACCCCTCCATCAAACGCGCCCATGAAAAGGGAATCGCGATGTACATGACGGTGCAAACGCTCTGGGGTTACGTTCAGATGTACGTATACGATACGGGCCGCGACTTGATGGAACTGGGAATCGTCCCGGCTTCGAACATGCTCCCTGAAGTCGCATACGTCAAACTCGGTTGGGCGCTGGGACAGACTTCGGACCTCGAGGAAGTACGCCGCATCATGCTGACGCCTATCGGCGGGGACATCACCGAACGGGAACCGCATAACGGCTACCTCATCCTCCAGGGCGGCATCCCGGAAGTCGAAGAATTCATCTCCCGAACGTGGAAATGACGCGCTGAACCTTCGCGGGACCGATCAGACTACGGGGAACAAGGCGGGGAAAGACCGCCGCCCGCGAAGAAAAACTCCCGCTCCTCTTCATGAGGAGGGAGCGGCCCGCCACGGGATGCGGAAGCCAAAAGATGCGAGTTTTTCCTCGACCTCCTCGCGTTCGAGGTTGCGCGTGAGGGGTTCCCCCTCGGGCGGCAGGAGGCCTGCCGAACGCGCGAGTTCTACGGCTTCGCTCTCCCTGCCTTCGACGAGACATCGGACCAGTTCGACCTCCGTGCGCGAAAACTCGACCGCACCGAGGCGGTATTCCTCGAACGCTTCCCACGTGAGGGGGCACCAGCGGCTGACGATGTCTCGACCGATCACCTCGGCGTAGGCGCGGATCTCGAACTGCGCGTGGGCCTCCATTCTCAGCGCGAGGAAATGGAGAAGATTGTGGAGGTCGATTTTCCAGTACGCTTCGGTGTACGTGGAGAGGGGCAGGTCCTTGCGCGCCTGTTCACGGGCGATGCCTGCCGCGAGACGCTCTTCGTAGACGGTTCTCGCCGCCCTCTGGAGTTCTTCCTCCGCTTTCGTGAAGTGCACGCCGCGCCCTGCATCCAGACAACCCTCGCTCCCTTGGCGGTTGGACACGGATTGCAGGCGCCACTCGCCCGGTGAGGTTTTTCGCATCGCATCGATCGCGATGGAATACCGCGTGGAATATTCGTTCACGCTCGCCGTCCGGTGACGGATCCACTGGCGCCACGTGTCCATCGGCACGCGCACGTGGAGTTTGATCTCGCACATTTCGAACGGCGAACTGTGCCGGTGGCGCATGAGGTAGCGGATCAACCCGCGGTCCTCGTGCCTTTTCTTCGTACCTGCGCCGTACGAGACGCGCGCCGCCTGGACAATAGCGGCATCCGACCCCATGTAATCGATTACCCGGACAAATCCGTCGTCGAGTACGGGAAACGGGGTACCCAGGATCTCATCCATTGCGGGGACACCGGGGCGGATCAATTTTTCGGACTGCTGTTCCATCGCCGCTCTCACTTTTATCATTCCGGAAACGCGTGGGCCGCTCGACGGAATCTAGCACCTCAACCTCTCCAAGAAAAATCGCTCTGCGATGATACCGCATATCAAAGTGCAGGATGATCTGCAATGTCCAAAATTCGGATACCAGGGATGAATGTGTTCCCGAATGCTACACCTGTTGGAGTGCAAGACTTGAAAAAACGGGGATTTCGATGCGGAAAACCGACCTTTTCTCCCCCTCGACGTGGCAAAAATCTTGCAACACCGTTTCATCGAGCTCTCGATCCCCGTGCCCTCATCGAGTCAACAATGATGCAAATGCCTATGAACTTCGCTCTTCTCTTCGTCCTTTCGACTCTTCAAGCCCCGCAGACCAACGTTGGGATATGTCCCGCCGGCATACCCCCCTCGAGCGATAGCCGATTGCACACGGGACTCATGGTGGCGACTGAGAGGGCACCAAACGTCAACCCGGGGTCCGTCGGGCTCCGCGAGCAACCGCTCTATCGCAGGGAAAGCGACGGGCGATCTCAAATCGATCGCGATGGATCTTTCAACACCCCCGCAGCCGAGAAAACACACTTTGGAACCGCCACACGAAGGCCTTTCATCGGCATGCAGAAAATCTGCTGGCTGCCTTACCGGCGGGCCGCATTTTCGTAAACCACGCATCACCGGCACATTCATGAGAAAAGCCCAACGGAAAGGAAATGTCTCCATACCGATCTGCATCCACGGCAAGATCGGTTTCGCAGCATGAGACGCTCATGTGTTCTTTCCCTTGTCACGGCGCAGCGCCTACCCGACTTCTCACCCCTTTCACTTGCAACGCCCCACGATCATGAAAGACTCACGCAATACCGCTTCCCCGGACCCCTCCCCCCTCGTTGGTGGGAAGGAATCCGACGATACGTTATGCCCTGCTTGGCTCGAACACACAGCTCGGAAACTCGCAGAGCGGGATCTGCTCGAGATGGCTCTCCTCTCGGAAAAAGCTCCGGACCCCATCATCGAGATATCGCTCGAGGGAAATGTGACGTTCTGCAACGCCGCAGCGCGCAGAGTATTCACGGACATCATCCCCCTCGGGCATCGGCATCCCGTCCTCGACGGCCTGGCTGCGGTCGTCGAGCGGTTCGTGACAGGCAACGAAGCGGAGCACGTGCGGGATATCGCGTGGGAGGGGAAAAGATACGAGCAGAGATTCTCGCTTCACCCCTGCCATGATCGCGTGCGCATCTTTCACCACGACGTCACGGAAAACAGGGCTCTCGATGCACTCGCCCGACGGCTGCAGAGGGTTCTCGCCCGCGAGCGGACCGACACGTTCCGAATGATCGAGGGGTTCCGCTCGGAAATTCTCTCGGAGCTTCTCGTGCTCGAGGGGTATTCATCTCTCTTGCAGGAACTCCTGCCGGGTGAAGAGGGGATACACCCGAAGGAAATCTTTCTGCTGCTCGCCTCGTGTCTCAGGAGAGTGCGCGCATCCATCGACTCGTTTTCGGAGAGTTATTCCATCCTGAGTTCGTTCCCGGTGAGCTACAGGGAATGCCCCCCTCACGAATCCTCGTAATGGGGAGGCATACCTTCGTTTTTCAGCAGCGAGCGGGGAGGCCGATCCCTCCCGATCGATCGGTATACTCGTTTCCCGGCATCGACGGAACAAGAGGCACTCCAACCCACCTCACCGGCCCCCTTTCGATGAACGGCATGCGGAACACGCATGCTAAGAGAGACGCTTGGCGGGCGCACATGCGGACCTCAATTCCGCATCGTGAGGCCTATTTGAATCTGTAGCCCCGTGAAGTCTTTCTGCTGAGTCAAGAGCGGTTCTTTGAACGTGACGACATGGTACTTCGCGGCGACTCCGACACCGAGGCTTCGGCCGAGAAAGAGGTCCACCCCCGCACCGGCTGCGCCCCCGAAGGCAATGAGAGTCTTGTCTCCCGTGTTTTTCGACCGCAATTCCGCGGACGAGGGGTCATACTTCCACTCCGTCGTCCCGGATACGCCGACATAGGCGCCTCCTTCGACGCACAGGAAAGGCTGTAACGAGCTCTCTTGAGGAAGAGGGTTCACGGATAAACCGGCGGTCACCGGAATGACGACAACCCAAGCATCCGCTTCACGGGTCAGCGATGGAGTCGGGTTTACCGGCAGTTGGTTCAGACGAAACGCATATGAGGAGTACCATCCGCCGACGGAGATGTCGAAGAGAACGGGACGGATGATCTCGTAGCGGTACTGGAAATCGATGCCCAGGGCCTGAGACTGATCGATGGTTTGATCGATATTCCCAGCATTTGCGTCTTGCAGGGCGAAGCTCCTTTCGACATCCCGGGGAAACCATGCACCGACACGAATGGAGAAGATGTCCTGCTTGACCCGCTCTCGCACGACCGTCGTGCGTTGCGTCTCCTGTGCGAGGAGGGAAACGCAAAGCAGCAGGAATACTGAAGCAATGCGAAAGGCTCTCATCGGTCGACCTCGTTGAATATTCGTGGGATATTCTCCTGGATCGAGGAATCGGGAATTCGGCGAGGAAATGGACGGAACGAACGATGGCGACAGTCCGAAAGCACATTTCCATCACGCGTCCAGGCGCCTCGCGCATCGTTCTTCTCCATGGGAGGCTGATCGTTCATCGTTCCGACTCCGCGAGAACACATAACTGCGAACCGGAGAGTACATCGACGAGAGTCTCGCGGGCGGGATTCAGAACGAGCGGGGAAGAGGCGGCACCGGTCCGGTCGACAGCAACGAAACCCAGGGCAATTTCCCCGAGTTCGAGCGAGGCGGCGAGCAGTGCGCCGAAAGGTACTCTTTGGCCGCTCGGCGCGTAACGGCTCATCGGCTTGAAGTAGATTTCGACACCTTTTTCGTCCAGGATATCATGGAGTACGCTTTCCAGGAGGGGTTCGCGGCAAATTTGGGCGATCATTTTGCTTATGAGTTCGTTGGTGATCACGATGTCGCCCGCGCACCCCGCCGCTACGGCGAGCTGGTAATTCGAAGGATTCCGGATCTCCGCGACCACGTATGGTTTTCCCGCGTCACGCGGTGTACTCGCCCCCTCTCCTTCCCGCAACGCTTGGAGGAGGAGCAGCGTCATGACGACGCGGGCATCCGTCTCTTCAGCACTCCGGCCCGGATCCGACTCGCCGAGGACGATGATGGAATCGAACGAAAATGTGCGGAGACGTTCGATGACGCCGGGGTGGAGGAAATCGCACCGTTCCGCCCGGAGCGAAAGGGAGGCGATCCCCTCCTCGGGGAACGGGTCGGGGAGATAGGGACTCGCGACGAAGACTTCGTACTCGGTGCGGTCCGCTTCCGCATACGCCTCAAGTTCCTGGAGAATGCGCAGCACCTTCCCGTCATATCCGAGGATGAGGTAACGCCTGATGTCTTCCCCCATCGATCCCCCTCCCCTGCCGGTCGACGGTGCGTATCGCCGCACTTCCTCGATGTCGCGGAATGCGCGCTCGTCACGCGCGAGGGCGATGATGGACGATCCCGACGCGAGGGGTTTTCCCGGATCGTCCCGGAAAGGTAGGAGGCGAGCTCGGCCGCCTTCCACGACACCGACGGGGATGGCCTGGCGGAAAGACATGACGACATCCCGCCACGGCATGCCGTCGAATTGCGGGAAGCGTCCGATGTGCAGTTCATTCTCCTCGTGCGAAAAGATCTGCCGATAGACGTCGATGACACCGCGCTGCCTCGCCGTTTGGACGAGGATCTTCCCGATGTACTCGGCGGGATGGATGACTCTCACGGCGTGTTTGCCGCCGGCAGCAAGGCTGATGCGGAACATCTCGGGGCGGCCGAGTTCCGCAATGATGAGCGGCGCCCTCGGGGCATCGACCCCCGCCGCCGAAAGAATGTGCGAGACGTTGATAATGCACTTGACCACCTGCGTGTCGGCCGCGACGGCCGTGGGCGTTTGCGATTCCCCCTCCGGCTGGAGAATGACGACGGCGCGCGAGGTCGGGATGGAAAGCAGGTCCAGGGCTTTCATGTCGGTCGGGCTGCCGGAGCGGATCACCCACCGCACATCGCGACGCTTTCCGAGGGCACGGCGGAGCTCGGTTTCCATCTCGTCAACGGGGCGTAACGAGAGAATCACGAACACCGCCTTCTCCCGCTCGAGCCCGAGCGCGAGCTGTTGGATGATCGGGAAGATTTTCTCGCTCCAGCCGAGAATGACGAAATGGCGGGACTCGATGACGCGCGATGTCCCGCGGCGGACACTTTCGAGGCGTGCGGCGATTTTCGATCCCACGAGACCGATCACCCCGGCGAACACGAGGTAATTGATCAGCGTCAAGAGCATCGAGAGGACGAACTCCGTCGTACCTCGTTCGATCCAGTACGTGTCGAACACGTGCATGAGCACCCACCAGAAACGAATCGAAGGCCAGAACGGGTCGACACCCGGCGCTTCGAAATCGAAATCAGGACCGGGTACAACGCCCAGAACGTGTGCAATAGCCGTGAATAGGAGAACGATCGTGACGACGAGCGAAAAGGCAATCGCCACTTGAAGCGTGAAACTGCGCTGGAAAAACTGATCGATCGCGTAGCGGAGGCGTTCGCGGAAAGTCGGCTGCTCCATGGCGTTCGCTCGAAATCGGTGCTCTTGGCCCGGCGCTTGCCCTTCCCCTGCCAATCCTGCGCACGGAACGCGGCGGGGAAGTGTTTTCAGCACTTCGCGGCAGGGAACGCTAAACCGCTCAGTGCAAACGGATGCTGATTTCCTCGATCACTTGACGGAGGCGTGGGATTTCCTGGTACGGCATCCCGCACTCTTTGCACTCGGGGTACAGCCTCACGCTGCAGGATCGTTCGCTCGTGAACTTCACGATGATGCGGTCGGGGTAATCGCTTTCCAAATCCTGCGGGACACGCCACTGCGTACGCATGAATCCGTTGTTCTTGTCGACCGCATCGAAGGAGAACCCGTACTCGATGAGCGTGTTCCGCACGGTGCTCCACGCCTGTTCGTACGTCATCTCGCGGGTTTCCAAAACAGTCCACGATTTCGATTCGACGACGGCGGAGTTCGAGGAGCAAGCCGCGAAGCCGAGAGCGAGCATCACTACGGCCGCGGCGAGAATGGCATTCACTGTCCGCATGGATCGGTCCCCGTTGTTGCTTGATTCGCCGTCAACTTATCGATTTCCGCCCCCTCGTCCAAGGGTTTCGCTACCCTGCGTCCGATTCCGGGGATCAGGAAACGCCCGTGCCCCCCTTCCCCGCCCCCGAACCCTTCAGGGAAAACTTCCGCCGGACTCGAGGCACGGTCGAAATACAGCCACCCCGCCGTCGCAAGCGCAGCCCAGAGAAGGATGATGTACCACGGTTGGAGTTGGAGGAACGTCAAGCGCAGCCCCAACCCGGTCACGAGTCCTACGATGAGCGAGACTGCGGCGAATATGGGGAAGACGACGGCGGATGCGGTGAAGAAAAACCATACCCGCTCCGGGGCTTTCCCGCGAACCAGGAACAAATCGATCGATGCCCGTATGCCCGCTATGCCGAGAAGGGCCTTGGCGATTCCATCGGCCCAACGGAGCATCGAAACGAGCGTGAGGTCGCCGAAGGGAATAATGAAGATGAGTTCCACAACGGAAAGGACGACGAGAAG
Source organism: Bacteroidota bacterium (assembly GCA_029907355.1). Classification (GTDB taxonomy): domain Bacteria; phylum Bacteroidota; class Ignavibacteria; order SZUA-365; family SZUA-365; genus JARYLZ01. Next base: position 11,596 of record JARYLZ010000016.1, read on the forward strand.
AAACGCCCAGATGAAGAATGCCGCCAAGACGAGGACGAGGTCCGGCCGGAAGTCGTTCCTCTTCAACGGGGAGTTCACGGAAACCTCTTTGTTCGATGCACGAGCGTCCACGTTTTCTCCGTTTCGTGTTTCCAGCGATAAAATACATGATTCTATCTTTTCCACGGCATATTACCGCGTAACGATAGCCGCGCGAAACCACGTTCATAAGGGGATCCCCCTCATGTCCCGCAACGATATCGAGAACCGCGCTCATTACCCTTCGCAGGCCGAAATCGCATGTACTGTCCGCATGGAATCGGTGGACAGACCCGATGCATCCGTGCGATGTCCCCTTCTTCCTGAAGAACAATCCGGCCGATCTGACGACGGATGAACATGAGAACCGCCGGAGGTTTCCTTCCATCGATTGACAGAAAACAACGATATTTTATGGTCAACGTCGAATCGGGCAGGGGGATGTCGTCTCGCAACGATCGGCTTCCACAACGCTCCAAGAGGGACGAGACGGCTGCACAAGAAGAACGTCGAATACCCGGCGAGGACGTCCGGAGTAGGCAACCGATGAACCATCGTTTCCCTATCATGTTGTTGTCATGGGGAGAAAACGGAGCATCACGCCGAATGCGATGCGGGAATCCTATCGCCATATGGGTATCTCTTACCCTCATGGCCCTACCCATGAATGTTTCCATCGGCCAGCGAATGACCGAGCTGTTCAAGAGGGCCATTTCGGGCCCGCGGTGCGAGCCTTTCCTCCGGGCAGAGGGGTTGGACACGACATCCCTGCCTCGCTGCGACTTTTCACCGCCGGCACTTTTCCTTGCGGCACAACTCCCCCCTGCCGTCGGGAATGCCCTCCGTTACAACATGTACGCCCATCTTTCCTACGAAGTCACGTGCAGGTTGTTCGAGGAAAAGGCATCCATCGAGGAGCGTTCTCTCAGAGCAGGTATTTCCTACTCGTCAGTACAGCGAATGCGCGGGATTTCCTCGAGGACGGATGCGGGACAGGATGCCGTCCCGTCAGCGAGAATCGATGCGAGCGTATTCGCCGTCCCGGCGGGGGATAAGAGTCCGCTCCGCTGGTACACCTCTGTGGACGCGACGGCGCTCTTGACCCCTGCACTAGGCCTCGGGGGCGTCGTGGAGGCGATGTATTCCGCGCCCCACCCGACCGTTGCCCCCGGCCCACCCGACTGGGCGCTGGGCCCCTCGCTCACGGTGTACATTCCGAAGAGTCTCCGATACGAGGTATCACTGACCATCGGAAGGATGGTCTCATACGGTCGATTTTTCCCGGCTCGAATGGACGGTTCTCGGGCGCAGTTCGGGTTCTCCCACACGCTCGGAATCGTCATCACGCCGGAAATCGCCCTCCATGCGGCGCTCTCGTTCCGTTCCATCGAGTACACGGGAAGCGTCGCGGATGGCCGCTATGCGATGGAAATTTCTCCCGCGGAGTTCATGAATTTCCGTGTCGGCATCGACCACAGGATTCTTTTCCCCGAGAGCGCGGCACCGTTCATCGATTGGGGGCCTGCCGCGTCGTTCCGTTTCTTCCCATTCCGCAATGCAGCGGTCGAGGTTTCGATCGCGTACATGACATACGCTTTCGACAGGAAAGAATCGGACGAGCGGATTGCCGTCGGGATCGGACGGTATTTCTGAACGCCTTGCGGCTCTCCGTGCCCCTCTCGCTTGCCGTCTTTTCCCCTTCCGATCTGTGACGCACGCGGGAATGGATGGAGATGGCCCGTACCGAAACCGTGCATGCGTTATCCTCTCTGTTTTCCCATCGTTCCCTGCGGTAAGGAAACTCGACGGCGCATACGATGAGCATTCCCCCGCTGTGCGGTGTCGACCCCCTTCGCGTGCTGCACGTGCAACGTCAATTCACGACGATGGGGATGTTCAGCGTTCTCGCACCCGCGTGGATCCTACACCAGTAGATACCGGGAGGGAACGCAGCCGCGCCGGCTTTCCCCGGGAATACGAATCGGGACCGCCCGGCCTGGAGAGCCCCGTCGAAAGCTGTGGCGATCGGGTGACCGAGCATATCGCACACGATGATGACCATGTGAGCAGGCTCCTCGAGCGAAATCTCGGCTGTCCACTGTCCATGGGAGGGATTGGGGAAGAGGAACGCGCGGAGACCCGGTTCAACGACTGCGCGGCATTCGATACTCGTCGGTGAATTCGCTTCGAATGCACCGATGGAGCGTGGTCGGGCGAATCTTCTCCCCGCATGATCCCGCTCGGGGTAGGCGACATCGACCCCTGCACCGGCCGCAGGCGAATGCGGGCGGAGCGTGAAATCCCATGCCGTGGCATCGGTGAAGAGAGGGTCGCTCCCGATGATCCCATCCGTTTCCACAACAGGCAGGTTCGGCCCGCCCCATGCGGGGTTTTCCTCGTTGTACCAGAGGTTCGCGGTGAACTCGAAGGTGCCGGGGGCGGTGTTCGACCCGATGTTGATGGAGGGGTTGGACGCGGCGCTCCCGACAACGACGATGTTGTTGCGGAAGGCGTTGTCCCCGCACGGAAGAAAACGCGGCGCGACGGTTTCCTGGAGAATGCGTATCGCCCACTTGTCCGGGCGATAGATCGTATTGTTCACCACTTCGCACTCTACGGCACCGACGAATGCGATGGGAGCGGTGGCTCCGATGAAGACGTTCGAGTATACGCCGACCCGGAACGACTCGTACGGTGCGTCCTGCGGCCGGAAGTACTCCAGACCCGTGGAGCCCCCGATGTTCAGCGCTCGCTGGCCTCCCCGAATGAACCGGTTCCGCTCGATGCGGATGAAAGCGGTTCCCCCTTTCGCCTGGATGCAATTGGAGCCTGCATCGACGAAGATGTTCTCCTCGAACGCTCCCCAGTGACAGCCGACCATGTCGACGCAGCTCCCCCCCGGCGAGCCGTTTTCGAAGCGACAGCCGCGTACGAGGAAGGAATCCACCCCGGAGAGTTTGAGCTGATCGTTGTTGCCCGAGGCATTCAATGCCCTCCAGATGCAGTTCTCGACGAGAATATGTCGTGCCGGGGTATCGAAGGTCCCTCCGTCGTCGATGTTGACGCCGTTGCCGGATTGTCCTTCGAAGACGAAGCCGGAGATACGGATCCACGCAGGGTCCGATAGGTGAATCGCCTCCGTTCCACCCTCGAAGACGACGGTGCCCGTCTGTTCGGCCATGATCGTAACCCACGCCCCTTCCGTCCCCTGGAGCCGATCGATATACTCCCCGCCCGCATAACGGCCGGGGGTCACGAGTATCGTGTCGCCGGGAGCGGCTTCCGCTGCCGCAGTCCGCACCCGCTCATACTTGAGGCCGGGACCGACAGGCAGGATCCGCCACGCCGCATCCATCCGAAACGCCAGGAGAATGATCACCGCGGCGGACAGCCTCCCCAACTTCCATGCGGAGAACCGACGCCGTTTCACCACCCTCCTCATTTCGCACTCGCAGGAATACGGCGAATGCCATCCCTTCATCGGTTGTACGAAGGACGGGAGCATATCGTCAGCATCTCCCGCCTCGAGATTTTCCTCTCCCCATCTCGGACTGAGGAGAGGAGGCAGGATTTGGGATATAGGGAACCAGACTCCACTCCCCCTCTCACCGATCGATCGGGGGTGGAGGCGGGAGATCATCATCGATCAGAAAAGCCGACGGGTAGCGCAGGGACGGGAACAGCGGCGGTGCGAACTCGAATATGGAAGCCGAGATACTCACGCTCCCGTTGCTGTGCGCTTTGAGGAAATACCCGCGCCCCGGACGGAGCATGCCGCCGAGCGGGGGAAGATAACCGAACACAGGGTCGTACTCGAACACCGATGCGATGATGTCCGGCGGGGTCTGTCGAACGGTGGAAAGCGGCGATGCGCCGCTCGGGGCCCCAATCATGTTCCAGCCGCCGTACGAGGATGTCAGAGGGCAGAGGATTTCCGGAAGGAACCACCCCGCTAAGACGACGCTGTCCGTTCTCGTGCATCTCATCCATAACGCCACGCCGGGCAGAGGGGTACGTGTCGTCTCGACATACCCGCTGGAAGGATCGAAAAGATATGCCGGGAGGCGAATGTCCGGGATCAGGGATGCGAGGTCCGTGTCTGCGGGTTCGATGGGAAACGATACCAGGTTCCAACCCTCGCGGTAATGGAATTTCATCTGCCCGCGTTTCGGGGCGGCCGTGAAATCGGCGTCCGTGATATTGCCGCTGAGCGACGTGTAATTCCTGAGAGGCGGCGTGAATTCATAGAACGGGTTGTCCGGTATGACCGTGTATTGATCGCACGGGAGACCGGCCGCTGTGTAGCGGCCGCTGGAATCCGTGAACACGGTCGTCGTCACCGGGCCGAGGATCATGATGGATATATTCCCCAATGGTAGACCGCCTCGGGTCACACGCCCGGAGATCGAACAAATCTGTTTCTGCGTGATACGATACGTGACCGGGACCTCGGTGGGAAGGTTATCCGCATTCCCTTGCACGGTGATTTTCCCCGAGTAGGTGCCCTCCGGCATATTGGTCGTCGTCACGCGTACCTCGAACGAGTCCACGTTGGCGGAACCGCCCGTAGGGGCCACATCGAGCCAGGTGGTCGTTCCCACACTCGCGTTCCACTGGAGTGTTCCCCCGCCCGTGTTCTGGAACAAGACTTTTTGGGGTGCGGGAAGAGGCCCGTTTTCCGGGGCCGCGAAGATCAGTTCCTTGGGGAGACCCGAAACGTGCGGCGATGGCTCGATGATGCGGAAATTGTCATCGCTCATGTCCTGGACCGGTGTCGTCGTCGTCGTCGTGACCATGACACGGGCTTGGCTGGTCTGAGGGCCCGTCACGACCCAGGAATACGACCCGGACGCCGCGGGGGTCGATGCGGTCAATACTTCCGGCCACGTGTTCCCTCCGTCGCGGGAAAGCAGGATCCGCACGGCTTGGAGCCCGGAGGATGCCCATTGGATGGAACGCGAAGCGCCGATGAACCACGTCTCCTTCCCGTTGGGCGAGAGCACCTGTACGGTGGGTTCGGGCGGGAGATCGAGCGTCGAAAGGAAGTAGACATCGGATGAAGCATTGGGGAGATGCCGACCGTGGTTGCCTACACCGGACGCATCCAGGACGTCGCCGTCGAAATGGTACGAAGCGAGGAGGCCGGAGAGTGGCCCGTCGAGTTCGAGACGGTAGCAATTGGCAATCTCGTCGTTGGAGCGTGCTGTGTTCCAGATGCGAACCTCATCGATCACGCCGGAAAAACCCATGGGATCGTTTACGGCGACCCCGGCCACCTCCCCTCTCCCGATGAGAACAGGCAGTTTGTTCGTCGATGCGTCGCGCGAATACGATTTCACGCCGGATGCGACGCCGTTCACGAAAACGGTCGCCTGCCTCGTATTCCCCGAAACGGCGTAGCGGCCCGCCACATGGGTCCACTGCCCTACCGGTATCGTCGCGTTGCTTTCGAGAGCATCCGAGAAATCGCCGTTCGGCACGAAGCGCAGTTTCCCCGTGGACACGTTGATTCCCAGCCAGTACATCCACTGGCCGGAATACGCGGAGCTCTTGGTGACGAGGGTCTGGTACGTGCTACTCCCCCCCGTCGATGCGCGCTTCACCCAACATTCGATCGTGAAGTTCTGTACGAGCGTGATCCCGCTCGATGACGGTATCAGGAAATAATCCTCCGTCGGGGCCGCCACGGTGCCCGGCCGATTCGTGAACGAAGCGCCGATGCGTGCGTAATGCGGAGGATCCGGCGTCGCCGGGAATGTGACGGTTCCTACCACGGAACCGCTGAACGTGTTGTCGATACCTGTCCCATCCCCGTTCATACGCCAACCCGCGACGAGGTACTGCCCATGGCGGCCGTTGTACACGGCGTGGGGGATTTTATACAACAATCCCGCCGCGGAAGTGAAATCCATCCATCCTTTCCAAATGCGGACCTCGTCGAGAAGACCCATCCAGTAATATGCGGGCGAGGTTCCGCTCCGGTCTGCACCGATACGGAGGTCCCCGGAAGTGACGGAGCCGACGCCGCCCGAAGCGACGGTGGCGGTCCCGGCCGACGCGCCGTTGATGGTAAACGATATGTTCCCCTTGCGGGCGTCGAATGCGACACCGACGTGGTACCACTGGTTCGCCCCGATGTTTCCGCTGCTCTCGGTCAACACGGCACCCCGCGGGTAGAACCTGATCTTGCCCTGCGGGGTGATCCCCAGCCAGTACCCCTTTGCGTAGTCGTTGCCGACGATCGTCATGTAACCCGTCAGGGAAGTCGCGTACACCCACGCGTCGATGGAAAGGAACCCTGTCTGGTTGAGGTCTCCGTTGAACGCGGACGAATACGGAACGGAAAGGTACCCGGCGCCGCCGACACTCATGCACGCGTTCACGTCGGCGTATTGGGCACCCGCTTCGCGGGCGAGAAACATCATAACGGCTATGAGAAAGAGCGATGCATATTTCATCACAGTGCCCTCCGACTGGCGAAAGGAAAGAGCGGGCGGGTTGTACGAACCCGCCCGCTTTTCCGGAGAGAAACGTTCACCGTCACCTCACGACGGTCATGGTACGCGCTACGTGTCGGCCGCCGGCCTCGAGCCGGTATGTGTACATACCGGGCGGGAGGTCGCGTGTATCGAGAACGATCGTCTGTACGCCGGGCGCTCGGCTCAGTTTACTCGAAAGATCGAGCACGAGCCGGCCTGCCGCATCGTATACCGCCAGCACGGGCGGGGCAGCCGAAACGGCTGCGGGCCCGAGTCGGACATCGAAGGATGTCCGGTCGGAAGCGGGGTTCGGGTAATTCTCCGTGAGATCCATGTCCACGGGAAGCCGTGCACGGCCGACCCCGAGGGCGGTGTATTCCAGCGTCACGGGGATGTCGAGCCGTGCCGGGTACTGCAGGGAACGCACGGAGATCTTGGCCGTGTATGTGCCGGTGGGCATGAGCCCGCCCACTACGGCTACCCGCACCGTCTGCCGGCCCGCTCCGCTCGTTGGAACGATATCCAGCCACTCCGCGTCTGCGTTCAGGACCCAATCCGCGTGCGTGTCCCCCTGGGGAATGATCTCGACATCCTGCGATGGGAGCGGTTCGAAGTTGTTCGCGACGAACGTGATGGAAGAGGGGTTAGCAGCGAAAGACAGCGGCGCGTAATTGAACGTGACGACGACCGTCACCTGACCCGTCGGGTACGGGACATCGAGCTGGGTTCGGCCGGCCATATCGTTCCCGTCGATGACCAGACGGGTCACGCGGCCGGGCATGGGATCGGGGCGCGAGATGACAACGCCGGTCGCTCCCTGGCCGCCCTGGAAGGCGACGGTGTACGTCTCGATGTATTCGGTCTTGCTGGTCACGATGGGCCGGTAATCCGCGAGCGAGCCGGTGCCCAGCTGGGATTTCCCCGGCGTGCTGACGAGGCGGACGTCGAAGATCTCGTTCGGCGGAGGCGGAGGCAATTCGACTTCACCGAGGAGCTGGTCTATCCCTGTCGTGGCGTTTTCGAGGATCCCGACGGAAACGTCCTGTTGCCTCCCGAGCTGGTTCGAGACGGTCAGGGCCATCCGAACCCCCATCTCGTCTTGTGCACGGCACACGTGGGCCGGTTGGAGTGCGAGGGTGAACGTCCCGACGATAACAGCGGCGAAAATGAGGTGTCTCATGGCTTCTCCTCCTGTCAACGGTACGAGACGATATTCACGACGCGCGTCAGCATTCCGGCCGTCGCGTGGAGGCGGAGGACGTACGTGCCTGCGGGGAGAAACTTCCCGGTGCCGTCACAGCCGTCCCATCGGACATGCCGCGTCCCTGCGGGGAGATCGGCATCGAGGAGCGTCCGCACCCGCCGTCCCATGATGTCGTAGACGTCGAGGCGCACACGGTCGGGCACAGGGAGAGAGAACGCGATGACGGTTCCCACATCCCGCCCTGGGGCGAACGGGTTCGGGTAGTTCTGGTCGAGAGCGAAGGGGACTGGGCTATAGCCGCCTTCCGGTTTGATGAAGACACGGCAAGTGCCCGCGCATGGCAACCGCACCGTCCCGGGAGATGCCGAAGTGAACTCGGCGAGGACGACGCTCTGTTCGTCGGTGACGATGTACTTCTGTGGGAAGGCGATTTTCGGTTCGAACGAGAGCACGACCTCGCCCTCCGCCCGGATATCGACGGCCGCTCCGTCCATGGGGATGTAGAGCGTCCCGCCCTCCGTCCTCGCGTCAAGGCTGTTCCCCGGAGGAGGAGCGGGGATCTGCAATCGATCGATGTCTTCCGGGGACATCCGCGAGCTCGTCACGGCGAGCGATCGGACCGAGAACCCGTCGGAAATGTTCAGCGTCCCGACGACGTTCATCGAAGCCGCTGTCTTCACATATGCGATATCCGCTCCCGGTTCTCTCACGCCGCCGATGCTTTCCATCCTGAGCTCCGTTCCGCGCTCGACGCGCACCCAGTACCCTTTCCCGGGTTCGACCATGCTGGGAACAACGTACCCCTGGGCGGGGTTGTAGCCGAAGATGGCGCGCATGCCGCCCGCCGGATTCTGGTGTATTCCGGCGACGGGGATCGGCCGCGAGATGCACCCGATGAGGTTCCACCCCCAACCGTAAGGCTCGCCGATCCCGCTCAAGGACTTCCACTCGAAGACGAGCTTCTCCACCCCGAAATAGGATGTTTGCTTATCGCTGGTTCTCAGCCAGTAACCGTCGCCGAAAATCATCTCCGGTACGGAGACATAGTTGCCGGTCGACTGGTCGAACCCGTAGAGGCTGGTGAGCGGATCGGAAAAGATGGTGCTCGTCGAGGGGTCGGCAATCTCCAGCGGGAGCGAGATGAGCTCCCAGTCCCCGGTGTGCTGCTGGACGAAGAGAACGCCCCTGTTGTTCCCGGTCGGGAGCGGGATGCGCACGTGCACGGAAATCGTGTCCTTGCGCGTATTCTCTTCCTGCTGGTCATTGACGACGACGATTTCCCGATCCTCGTCCGGGTCGTCGGGGTCGGTGCAAAGACGGTACAGGAGCATGTTCGGGAGCTGGAGCATCTGCGAGACGTTCGCCGGGCGCCATTCGCCGGACTTGCTCTTTTCGAACAACCTGCACTGGTAAGGATTGTAAAGCGGGTACAGTTCGTTCGTCTTCCGGTCGCGGAACTGCAGGCCGAACTCGAAGCAGGGGAATCGCGAGGGGGTGTCGCGCACCGGAATGACGACGACCTCCGGATCCTGCGTCCTCTCCGGACAGGTCGGCGCTTTCACGACGATACGCAGAAGATAGACAGCCTCGTGGATGAGTGTGTAACTGCTCGTCGCCCTCATGTCGACCGGCGTCGTGTCGCCCTGCACGTACATCGTGAAGGAGGCGTTCGGGGTCGTGGGGGGAGGAGGCCATGTCACTTGGACCGGCGCCGTCCCCACGCCCGTCTGCACGCGGGCGAAATACGTATGGCTATCCTTGATCGCTCGGATGTCCGTGGGGCTGCCATTCGAGCCGCTGATGTTGATCCATCGCACGTCGAAGGTGGCCGCAGGCGGGAACGGGGGAAGATCGACCTGCCCGGGTTCGAGGCCGTCCCCTGCACCTTCTTCCATGCCGTAGTCGAGTTGGACTCTGCCCTGCCGCGAGTTGACGAAGTCGATGGTATGCCCCCATTTCGTCATCGGTTCCGGAATGCACGGTTTCTCCTTCCACACCGCGATGATCTTCTTGCTCCGCCACATCGTGACGGCGAGGGGGTTCGTCGTCGTCGACGTGTCGTTTTCCCAGCCCGCGAAAAGGTATGTCGCGGAGTTGATGGCCTGGATGTTGACGACGCTCCCGATCGGGTGGAGTGTCCTCTCCGAGAACGTGCCGTCCGGGCCGTGCGGGTAGATGATGACCAGCTCGGCGAATTGCGGGTCGACCGGTTTCATTTTCACGCCGATTTCGTACTCGCCCGCCGGGATGTTCGAATTGATGAGTATTCTCGTGGGATTTTCGTTCGGGTTTTCGAGGATACCAGACCTCGGGAGATCCCAGCCGTCGAACGAAAAACCTGCCGGAGGATCGTACCGGAGATCGAACATCCTCGGCACACGCCTGTCGAGCCCTTCCTGGAAGGCTGTGCCGGGGATCTTCGAGATGAGGAGCCCGTTGAGCGGTTGTATGAGGGCGAGCTTGATGCACTCGTCGCAGTGCGCGATGGTTGCCGTATTCAACTTCCGTTCGACGTCGATCGTGTACTCGCCGAAACCGAAGTGACCGTCGCTGGGTTCAACCAGGTAATAGCTGATGTAGTCCGAACTGATCACCGGTTCGACGCTGACGATGTACTCGCCGTCGGTGGTCAGTTTGAGTTTGTAGCGCCCTGCGCCCTGGGCGACGGCGTTGATGTATGTCGTCTCGCCCGCCCTCCGTGCACGGAATCTGGGCTGGAAGTTGGATCCTTCCCGCACCTGCAGGAGAAGGCTGAGATGTTCCCCGAAGACGCCGCTGCTCAAATTGATGACGGTGATACGGTAGTAATCGGACTTCGGCACATACCACGACCACTCGCCCGGCCGTGGACTGATCGGGCATGCAGCTTTGATGGAGTATGCGGCCATGCCCGAGCCCGAGGAGGGGAGCGTTTTCGGTGAAGTCGATGAGTTCGGCTCATAGGAGTCTGCACAGTAGACCGTGTCGGCGGGCGATGCGGGCCGTGTCGTGATCTCCGCGACGTCCGACGGCGTGCCCCGTACCGTGTTGAAGTAGCCGACGATCCGGAAGCGGTACGTCACACCCGGCATGACGGGGACGATTACCCCCAATGAGTTCCGGACGTGGGTAATGAGGACGCCGGTCCATTGGTTGATGCCGACGCGGTTCGGGGAAAGTATGGGATCGATCTCCATCCAGTTGCCCGGCGACACCTCCCGCTCGATCTTCGTCTCGGTTCTGTCCATGTCGTATTTGTTGAGCCAGCGGAGCGCGATGGCGGGGGCCGGGGACGCCGAATTGTCGGCGGGGGCGAGGTGCGCCTGGAGCGTGTGGTTCACCGCGAAGACGTCTGGCGGCGAGTTCGTGTATACCGCTTTAATATCGACGACTGGATCCGACTGGGTCGACGTGTACTCGTAGGAAGAGAGTTCCGTCCCGGCCCACATGATGTTCGTCGTTGTGCCGCTCTTCCTCTTCACTTCCCAGTAGTCGAAATACCATGTCGTGCCCGAAATGTTTCGCGTCAGGGGCACCGTGACCCTGTTGCAGTGGTCGTATTCGAGGGGGATGCACATCGTCTTCGACCACGTGCGCGTCGCCTTCCCATACGACGAATTGTCGCAGGTCTTGATGGTGAACTCGCCGTTGGCAGGGCTGGTCGAGATGCATCGCAGGGGTGTGATGTTCGAAGCGGAGAGCAGCCCGACGTGTACGGGCATGGCGGTGCTCGTCCCGCCGAGGTAATTCCCCACCATCATGGCGTCGAAACCATGCATCTTCAGGCCCGGCCTTCCGTAAGCGTCTGCCGACTGCTCAGACTGACAGTTGAGGTTGGCCACCCCCCGGTATGTATCCGAGCAGTTGTCGTTGCGGTATTCGTCCGGGGCACCCCAGAGATGGCCGACTTCGTGCGCGATGACGTTGCGCATGGGGGCTTCGTAGGGGTTGAGACCCGCCTGCCAGTAACGGACATCCAGGGCAGCGTAAATCCCTTCACGGTCACCGTTCCCCCACTGTATTACCGATGCATGCGGCCAGATCCCCTCTCCTTCCGTACCCTTGTACGCAATACACACGAAGATGGACTGGTCTGCGTCGTGCGCATCCCGCACCTCGTTGTTGTAGTACCAGCCGTAAATCGGACCGAGAGGGAATCCGGAACTCTGCCAACCCAGCGGTAAGTCCCCCGTCAGAATATCCCATACACTAGGCGGACGGAGATTGTTCACAATGGCCGGGATGAAGACGTTTTCACCGACACTCACCGGCTCTCCACTGATCTGCATCGCCCAGTGGTTCGGGCTGTAGTTGAGCCAAATCGTGGTCATGGACTTGCCGTACTTGGAGGCGAGACCAGTCCAGTACGTCATCGCGTCGAGGTGGAGGTTCCGGTAGCGGTTGTAGACGGTCATATCCCAGTTCCATGACCCTGTGCCCGACGCGCTTTCCACGAAGAAACTCGAGTGCACGACCAGCCCTTCCGGTTTCGTCCGCCGAGCGACTGTCGGGCCGGGGCCGCCCTGCGTCCCGTACTTTCCCGAAGGATCCTGGGGAACGCGGAGCTCCGGCCCGAGGCAGGGAGGTTGTTCGACAATCGTCGAGAGATACTCGAGCTCCCGCGCCCGCTCTTCGATTCTGCGGAGCTCTTCGGGGGTTTTCGTCCTCTTGACGAACGTGAGATAGTCGACCAGCGCTTCCTCGGCCTCGGCGACCTCCGGCGATCGGGAGAAGTACGCACCGCCTCGGGCGGAGGGCACTTCATCCGCATGATACGATACCGAGCGCACGGCTACCGTCCCCAGCGCAGCGTTCAGGGACGTGGAACGGACAGCGTCGAGCGCTTCGCGGGGAACCCATCCCAGCCACCTCTGCGGCGAAGAGATGACCGCGATGAGAGCACCCTTTTCCGTCAGTTGCTTCCAGAGCGCACGGACTTCCTTCCAGTCCGTGCATGACGTTTCGATGATGGCCAGGTCCCTGTAATAGGCCTCCTCACCCGCCGTTTCGATATCCGGTGGGACGTATTTCGGGACCGGGAGCGCTTCCTGCGCCGAAACAATGCCGGAAAACGCCAGCAGGATGAAGACGAGCCAACGGAATCCTTTCGTCATACGGCCCTCGCGTGTTTGTGAAGAGAAGGAAGTAGGATGCTTCGAACAGTGGTCGCTCCCGATGATTCTGTTCGCGATGCCCGCCGACATTCAGGGGATCCTTATTTCACAAGCGGTATTTCCCCTTGTCATAAGGCCGAGTCCCCGAATGGATCGGGAACGAGGTTCTGTACCGCATCAGATTATTGTATTGAAAGATATCATTCTGCCGCCGAGATATCAACAAGAAAAATTCTTTCAATGGCTTTTTCCCTTCCTCTCTTGCGAGAAGATCCCGGAGAATCACCATGGGAGGCGATGGTACCCGTCCTTCCGATTCATCATGCAGCGATCGGCGTACCATCATCTTCGAAGGAACGAGGATGACGGCTTTTCATCGAGACGATCCCGATCATTTCGACCGGAAAAGCAATGCGGACGGGACATCCTCGTTCTACGACCTCGTACGGTCACCTCCTGTCCATCGATTTCCTCGACAGATCGAACGGCTCCCTATTTTGTCCCAACGTACGGGGGAACAACTCCCAGGCGATCCCGTGTTTTTCAAAACGACAGTATGGATATTTTTTACGGTGAAGAGCTAGTTTTGGGATATATTATATATTATTTTACGTTTATCGGTTATCTGCCGGAATCAAGCGGTAACCCACATCTCCATCCAAGGACGGCCGTGATTAAACCCATTGCGCCACCTCTTGTCTTACGGATAGTGACGGAAACGAATGCGTCTTTACAAACACCATTTCATAGGAGGATTCACCATGAAACACACCCCCCTCGTTATGCTGGCGGTCTTTCTCCTCTCCGCCATCTCCATGAATGCGCAGCCGTATGATTGCCTGCTTTCCGGTACGGCACGGGAACGGCTGAAACTCACCGACGAACAGGCTACGTCCATCCGGTCGATCCGCTCCGCGACGGCGAAACAGCTCATCGACATCCGCGCGGAAATCCAGAAGAAACGGTTGGAACTCGGCGATCTCCGCAACGCAGAGACACCTGACCGTGCGAAAGTCGAAGGCCTCTCGCGTGCGATCGGTGACCTCCAGCTCAAGCAGAAAATGCTCCTCTTCGATACGGAACAATCGATTCTCAAGGTTCTCACGGCAGAACAGAAGAAAATCTGGAAGGAACTCCGCGCACAACGGAGAAGCGCCCAGGGATGCATGGGTGGCGGGCGTCATCGCGGCGGAATGGGGTGCATGCAGGGCGGAATGGGATGCATGCAGGGCGGAATGGGACAGATGCAAGGCGGAATGGGACAGATGCAAGGCGGACAGACAGGGACCGGGATGCACCTCCGGAAACGGGATGGTTCGTGCATGAACCAGCCGTGATCGGTCGGTGCGATTCGTCCGACCGCCCGCTCCATTCGCAGCGTAGAACGCGCCCCCTCCGGGGCGCGTTCTTTTTCCGGTCATCCGTCTCGAAGGTCTTCTATCCTTCCGCCCGAACGGAAGAACAGCTCCACTCTTTCAGGAGAGCGGACCGCCGATCGGTTGGATGACCACCTCCTCGACCATGACGGATCGGGGTGTATCGACCGCGTCGACGACGGCTTTCGCGACGTCCTCCGGTCTCAGCATGCGATGGCCGTGTTTCTCTAAAACGCGCGGCGGCCAGATAGAGGTGGCCGTCGCGCCAGGAAACACGGACACGACTCTTACGCCGGCGTCGCGTACTTCGAAACGGAGACAGTCCGCCAGCGCTTTCACCGCAGCCTTGCTCGCGGCGTAGACGGAACTGTCGCGGAAGACGTCACGCGCCGCGACCGACACGACCATGACGATGGTCCCTTCCCTGCGTTCGATCATCGCGGGCAGAACAGCCTGTGTGCAAAGGAACGCCCCACGGACATTCGTGCCGACGACGGTATCGAACTCCTGGACCGTCGTGTCGCGAAACGTTTTGAACACCGTCGCCCCTGCATTGTTCACGAGGACATCGACTCGAGACATATACTCGAGGATACGGCGGTAGGCTTCTTTAACAGATTCCTCGTCCGTGACGTCGCAGGGAAACGGGAGGATCATGCATCCGGAACCAGTGGACGAGGCAGGGCGTTCCAACGCAGCGAGAGCGGCGGCATCCCTTCCGCTCGCGGCGACGATATACCCGCGATCGGCGAACTCGCGCGCACATGCCGCGCCGATGCCGCGGCTCGCGCCCGTCACCCAGACACGGAGCGGGCGTTCGGAATCAGGGTTCATGCGGCGAACGGATCAATTGGAGGAATTCATTGCGCGTACTCTGGCGCGACGAAAATTCGCCGAGCATCGTGCTCGTCGTCATGACGGAATTCTGTTTCTGCACACCCCGCATCATCATGCACATGTGGCGGGCCTCGCAGACGACCGCCACACCGAGGGGGTTGAGAGCGTCCTGCAATGCCTCGGCGATCTGCTGGGTCATGCGCTCCTGAACCTGCAAACGGCGGGCGAAGAGGTCGACGATGCGGGGGATCTTGCTCAAGCCGACGATTTTCCCGTCCGGGATGTACGCGACGTGGCATTTCCCGAAGAACGGCAGGAGATGGTGCTCGCAGAGGGAATAGAAATCGATGTCGCGCACGATCACCATCTCGTTGTACTTTTCCTCGAACACCGCCCCGTTCAACACCCGCCCCAGCTCTTTCCGGTAGCCGTTCGTCAAATAGCAGAGCGCTTTCGCGACACGATGCGGCGTCTTCAGGAGACCCTCGCGGTCAGGGTCCTCTCCGAGCGCTTCCAGGAGGGACCGGACGAGACCCTCGATTCGCCCCATGGCGTCCTTCGCATCGACGACATCGACCTCACCGTTTTTCCGTTGTTCGTGTCTCATTTCAGCCTCGGTATTCCACGACGTTGTTTTCCGTCTCGCGCAAGCGGATACAGCAGAGTCTCCCTGAGGGGATTTTATTCTCCAGACGGCGCCAGACCGCCATGGCGATATTCTCCGCCGTCGGGACGACCCCTGCGAGAAAGTCGACATCCGTGTTCAGGTTCCGATGGTCCAGTTTCGAAACGACCTCTTCGCGGATGATATCCCGGAGGAGTTTCAGGTTCACGAGAAATCCGGTTTCCGGGTCGATATCCCCTTCCACGCTCACTTCCAATTCGTAATTATGGCCGTGCCACGATGCGCGTGAGCAGGCACCGTACACCTCCTCGTTCATCGCGTCCGTCCAGGCGGGGTTGAACAAACGGTGTGCGGCGCAGAACGTTTCGCGCCTCGTGACGACGGTCATGTGATGTCTCGTGAATGCTTGTCTCGTGAAGTCGTGTCCGCCCCCGCATTCGTTCGATCGGCGACGCGTGCGGCGAAACCGCTTTCCCGGCGTTTCCCCGCACACACGATATTACTGCCCTTTCATCATTGCTGCAACGTCCCCTGCCGAGTCGCCGATCGGCTCGATTCCGAACGTGCTCACGAGCAGTTTCCCCCGTTCGGTGAATGGAAAGCGCGCAGGGTCGTTCCGATGCGTATCCCCTTCACGCCGAGGGACAGGAGGGGGAGAAGCACGGCCACCGCTTTCCGATCGTACCACGCAACGTCGAACGAAAGAGGCGGGTCGTTGATGTCGTTCACCCCGAGGGATTCCTTGAGCTCGAGAACCGCAAGAACGAGGGAATACGAAACGTTGCACTGGCCGGCGTAGAGCAGGTGCTGGCTCCTGCGACATCTCCGAAGGGAATCTTGTCGTAGCGCTCCTTCGCGCACCCCGCGGTCAAGATGATCGTGTCCTCCGGCAGTCGCTCGGCCACGGCGGTGTGGCAATACCTTCTCATGTGGGTGCCGTGATAACACGCCAAGACGACGAAACGCTTGACTGCGCCCGATGCGACGGCTTCTCCGATCTTGTCGGTGATGACGGTCATATGCCGATGCGCAAACGCTCTCGTGATCGTCCCCGATTCGATCGGCACAGGCGGGGCACATTTTCACCGCCCTGCTCACTGTTCTGGATATGCCCTGATCCCGGGTCATTCACGACCCCGCTTGGAAACAATTCTCCCACGAAGACATTCCCCGGTACGAGGCAGTCGGTCGTCATGACGTTTGGACCGTTGAAAAACTCGAAGTCGCCGTTTCGACGCCACCATGCTCCGCCGCAGTTGCCTGCGAAGTGATCGTACGACTCGAACGCAGGGTAAAAGTGAGAGGGGAGCATCTCGCCGTGGGTTCAGGCGTCGACACCGGCCCTTTCCGTCTGCCGGAGCAAGTCTCCCATGTCTCTCAAGTCATGGCCCGACATGAGAATCCCCGGCCTTGCGCGGACGCCGATGTTCACCTCCGTCTTGTCCGGGCGGCTGTACGACGCGTGTGCGCATCGTCCAGCAGGACCATGACGTTCACCGCCGTTTCGCCCGCTTTCACGACCATGGCGATCATAACGTCGAGAGAGGTTCACTCGTCGCCACGGCGAGGGCGCGCTGAATGAATCCATCGATGTCATCCCGCTCATGCCCGAGAACCGCCGCACGCTCGGCGGACGCCGCGACCCCTTTGCACACGATCTTGTGGAGTACCCGTAGAGACCGCATATCCTCGTTCCGCTCGGCCGTGATGCGGATCACGTCGTGCATCGTTTTCGCACGGACTCCACTCTGTCCTGAGGGACCCAGGAAGAGCATTCGGGCACTTCCGCCGGCAACGATCAGTCTGCCTTTCCCTTCACGGATTCGCGAACCGACAGCCTTTCCTCCACGAAGGAGAGAATGCTCTCGTCGTCCCAAGCGATATTCGTCACGGTCGTGAACAGTGTTCTCCGGATGAATCGCCCCGCTTCCCTGTCATCCGTGCTCTTTCCCTGTGATATCCCCCCAACACACCGGTATCCCCTTGCAGACGAAGAGATTCTGGAGGTCCGAGGTGGTTTCCGGTTTCCCCAAGGCGCCGTCGACTGTGCATCCGCTGTCCATCGTGGTGTGCCGGCACTGAAAACAAAACATGAGACCCTCCTTCATCGTGTTTGGAACGCATGGCTTGCCGCCGCAACGAAAGGGTGGAGAGCGAAATGCGCCCGTCTGCCCCGATTGCACCGGAGAGTAAGGGGGGTACGGGGCCGGTCATCACGCAGGGTATTTTCGCTTCAGATCATCGAGCATCGAGATCAACGACTCGTGTGTCCGGTCGAGGAGCCGCCGGTGTTCGATCCCTTCGTATCGCACAGCGAGAAGAGCGGCGCGGTCGGCGGGGATAAGTCGATCGGCCGTCGGGAAGAGCACCTCGTTCTCTTTCCGGATATGTCCCCGGAGAAGATTCGCGTAGTCTTCCGCTTCGTCCTGCAGGCGGTCCCATGCCCCCCGTTCACCGCGCTGAAGCCGGTCAAGCGCTTCAGACATCGCACGGACATGCTGCCTGCCGATGTCATGTTCCCTAAGCATGACACCGATCGGGCCGGTCTCGCGCCTCACCCCCAGGCGCTCGAGTTCAGGGAACAATACTTCTTCTTCCTTCCCGTGGTGGCATCGATCTACGAAGACCTGAAAGAAATCGAGCAAGAGACCGAAGTGTTCCCGGCTTTCCATCCCGGGCTTTTCCATCGCCGCCACGACTTTCTCCATGAGATTCAAAGCGGCGAGCACTACCTCGTGTTCTTCGACGAGTTCCCGTGTCGCATCCATGTTCCTTTCCCTTTCAAATGTCGTCGTCAGCTTCCGGTTGCTCTTCCGTACGGGAGACCGCTCTCGCCAAGTCGAACAGCGGGGAGCCCGCACATCGAGCCGTGGAATCAGTCATCGCACCGCACAGCGACCGCATTCTTCACGCGCTGTGAGCCGATCACGAATGCGGTGGCGGAATCGGCGCTTTCTCACAAACCCTTGAGGACCTCGAGGACCCGGTCGACATGCCCCGCCACTTTTACCTTCGGGAACACATGTGCGACTTTCCCGTCCCGCCCGATGACGACGGTGGTTCGGACGATCCCGAGGAACGATTTCCCGTACAGGGATTTCTTCTCCCATGCCCCGTACGCCTCGAGGACCTCATGTTTCTCGTCGCTGAGTAGCTCGAAGGGGAGATCATGTTTCGTACGGAACTTGCGGTGCGATTCCGCAGTATCCGCACTGACGCCGAGAACGACAGCACCGGTCGCGGTTATCCGGGCGAAATTGTCTCGGAAATCACACGCTTCCTTGGTACATCCCGGCGTGTTGTCCTTGGGGTAGAAGTACAACACCACAGGTTTCCCGCGAAAATCGCTCAGTCGTACGGGCTTGCCTTCCGCATTCGGAAGCGTGAAATCGGGGGCTTCCCGGCCTGCCTGAATCATCGTATCATTCTCGAAAAATGTGATGGTATTTCTTACGTATCGCCGTGGACCGGAGACGGTTCGGCTGCCCTTGCAGATCGAAAACGCATCGTCTGCAACGATGAGGGTATCGCACAGGCGAATGCGTAAGGAGCGGGCGACCGGACCTCGTACGCGAAATCGAGTCGACCGCTCCCGCCGCTTCAGGTGAGCTCTGTCACGACCCTCCTGATCGCCTCGTAATCGGGCTCAAGGGAAGGGTTTTCCGCAATCCATGCATATCGTATCACCCCATTCCCATCGAGGACGAAGACGGATCTCTGGGCAGCGGTGTAGCCTTTCAATCCGGCGAAATCTTTGAGTTCGACCCCGTATGCCCGTGTAGCGGAACGGTCGTAATCGCTCAGGAGGGGAAAATTCAAGAGATGTTTCGCGGCGAACTCCGCGTTGGCGAAGGGTCCGTCCACGCTGATGCCGACGACCTGTGCGTTCATCTCGTTGAATCGCGCCATGGAATCACGGAACGCGCACATTTCTTTCGTACAGACGCTGGTGAAGGCACCGGGGTAGAATGCGATAACGAGGGTTCTCCCGGCAAACTCGCCCAGCGATCTCGGCGTCAGTTTCGTGTCCACGAGCGTGAAATCGGGGGCCGATGAACCGATGTTCAACATGATTCTCTCCTTTTTCATCCATGTAGAGGGGAAAAAGTCCTTGATTCAGACACGGCAGCCGAATTTCACCGTGACCTGATACTCGGTTTCCCTTGAAGGTTCAACGATCCGCCCGCGAATGGATACGATTTCGAACCACGAGACACCCCGCGTCGCGGACACGTGTCTGACGGCGTTCTGAACGGCATCCTCGACACTTTTCGTCGAAACTCCGACGACTTCCACGAATTCGAATGCTGTTGTCATATGATCCTCCTATTGGAAAAGTGAATGCTTTCGATCGCATGTTATAACAGCGAAAAGGGGAAAGTCGTTCCCCGCCCGTGTACGAGGAGCGTTTTTCCCTGAGAAGTGCCTTTGGCGCGGTTCGACCGGGGTCTTCCCTCGTTCCCCGTCGACCCTCAGGCGAGGTAATATCGGAGGACGTACTCCGAAACCATCCGGTCGGTGTTGAACTGCGGGATGAGGGTGACCATGGAATGCCGTATGCGGCGGATCCAAGCGCGCGGGATCCCGAACTCGTCGCGGTCGTAGAATTCGGGGATGACCTGTTCGGAAAGAACGCGGTACAACGACTCGGCATCGGCGGCGTCCTGCACGTCGGGGTCGGCAGGCGGCTCCGTCCCCCCGATCGCCCAGCCGTTCTCCCCGTCATAGCCCTCGCACCACCATCCGTCGAGGATGCTCAGGTTGAGCCCGCCGTGTATGAGGATTTTCATTCCGCTCGTACCGCTGGCTTCCATCGGTCTGCGGGGTGTGTTCAGCCAGACGTCCACGCCCGAGATCATGTGGCGGGCGACGTTGATATCGTAGTCATCGAGGAAGACGACTTTCCCGAGAAGCGCGGAATTCTTCGTGTGAGCGACGATCTGCTGGATGAAGCGTTTGCCTGCGTCGTCGCGCGGGTGCGCTTTCCCCGCAAAAATCAGCTGGATGGGCCGTTCGTCGTCGTGGAGGAGTTCCATGATGCGATTGAAATCGCGGAAGATGAGCGGCGCGCGCTTGTACGTCGCGAACCGGCGCGCGAAACCGATCGTGAGGGCATCCGGCGAGAGAATGGTATCCTGCACCGTGGTGAAATCGATACCGAGGCGCGTGTACTGGGCTTTCACTTTGCGCCGGACGTACTCGACCAAGTCGCGACGCAGACCGTAGCGCAATGCCCAGAGGTCTTCGTCCGACACGAGTTCCGGGTCGGCGACCTGCTGCCAGATCGCCTTGCTCTTGAGGTAGTAGATCCATTTCTCCCCGAGGTGGCGCTGCCAGAAGACACGCGTGCGGTGGAACATCCAGCCGAGCATGTGGACGCCGTTCGTGCAATGCCCGATGGGCACCTGTTCCGCGGGGACGCCATACAGGTGCTTCCACATTTCGCGGGAGACGCGGCCGTGAAGCTCGCTCACCGCGTTGGCGGCACGGGACATCCGGAGGGCCAGGACGGTCATGCAAAAGGGGTCCGAGGGATTCGCCGGGTTCTCCTGCCCATACGGGAGAATATCGCAGACCGTACGCCCGAGGGAACGGCACCACCCGTTCAACATGAACTCCATCAAGTCGGGGGTGAAGCGGTCGTGTCCTGCGGGGACGGGGGTGTGCGTGGTGAACACGCAGCGCGAGCGGACCCATCGCTCGGCGGTCTCGCGGTCTTCCCCATCGAGCATTCGCTCGCGCAGGAGCTCCATGGTGAGAAAGGCGCTGTGGCCCTCGTTCATGTGGTACACGGACGGGTACAAGCCGAGCGCGCGGAGAAAACGGACGCCGCCGATGCCGAGAACGATTTCCTGCATGATGCGTGTCGTGAGGTCCCCCCCATAGACACGCGCCGTGATCTCGCGGTGATGCAGGTCGTTTTCCGGCAGGTTCGTGTCGAGGAGGTAGATGACCGTGCGGCCTACGTTGACGCGGTACCCGCGCACGAGAACGGGATTGTGCCCGATATCGACCGAGACGACGACCGGCTTTCCATCCGCACCGACTACGAGTTCGACCGGGAGCTGATCGGGGTCGAGCATCGGGTAACTCTCGTGTTGCCAACCGTCGGGCGATATCGTCTGACTGAAATACCCGTTGCGGTAAAAGAGGCTGATGCCGACGAACGGCACCCCGAGATCGCTCGCCGATTTCGTGTGATCCCCCGCAAGAACACCGAGTCCGCCGGAATAGATCGGCAAGCACTCGTGGAGGCCGAATTCCGCCGTGAAATACGAGATCAGTTCACCACCCCGGCGGTTCTTCTGGGCATTCCACCAGGTGTCTTTCTTCATCATGTAGTCGCGGAACTGGGCGAGGATGTCCTCGACGCGTTCGAAGAACTCCTTCTCGCACAGCCGGGCTCGCAGTTCCTGGCGCGACACGCTGTTCATCACCGCCACGGCGTTGTGGTTCGACGACCGCCACTTCCGCTCGGAAAGCTGAAAGAAAAGGTCCTGGGCGTCCGGAGTCCAGGTCCACCACAGGTTGCGCGCGAGGGCGTGGAGGCCGTCGATCATCTCGTCGATGCGGTTCAGGGAAAACGATGGCATGGTACCGGAGGCTCCTTCTCAGTGGAGTACGACAACGGGGCGGTGGACGACGACGCCATCCGCGATGAGGCGGAGGATGTACACACCCTCCCCGCCATCGATGGTGAAGGGCACAGGGTGCGTCCCGGCGGGGAAGGTCCCTTGTCGAAGGACGCCCACCCTCCGGCCCAGCGGGGAGTACAGTTCGAGAACGACACGCCGTTCAGCCGGAAGCGTAAACGAAACGATCGCGCAGGCTCCCGCCGTCAGCGGGTGCGGATGGACGGAGCCGAGGGCTGCTTCGAGGGGTACGGAGGGCGGGTCGCACCCGACCACCGGCGGGTTCAGCCAGAGGTTCACTGCGGCGTCAACCCGATTCCGCATCGAGGCGAGACTCGTCCCCGCGATGTGTCCGAACACGAACTCCGCCGTGCCGCCGGGCGGGACGTCGGCGACAGGGGCGGTGATCACGTACGCGAGATTCCCCGCAGGGGTGCTCCGGTTGCCGGCGAAGGATGAGAGCGCGAGCCACTTTTCCCGCGCCGTGAACCCGTCGAGGGTCCCGAAGGGGTTCCCCGAGACACGGTGATCGTTGTTGATCGCCCAAAACGTCGAACGACCGGGGTGACTCAGCGGGAGAGTATCGATGACGAACGTGCCGACGATGGGGAAACCGCTCTTGGTCAACGCGGCGAATCGCCGGGTCGAATCGTACACCGCGTTGGCGATGTAGTATTGCGGGTAGCCGCCGAAATCCATGAACAAACCGAAACGGAACCCTTCGAGAGGCTGTGCGCTTCTATTTTCCACCGTGAATTTCGAGAAGAGGACGTCCTCGACTCCGCGGTTGGAGAAATCGAAGACTTCATGCGTCACGAACACGCCGAGTCGGCGTGCGGAATCGGCTCCCGCATCGGAGAAGTGCGATATGGCACGCGCGGCCGCCGCACCTGCCGGGCGCTGGACGGTTGCGGCATCCGACATGAGCAGGTCGTTATCGCGCACGAGAAAGCTCGACGCACTCCGGGCATTGCCGACGACGTGCGCTTCGTTCGTCCCCATGAGAACGGACCCGAGGTAGAGCTGACCGTCGATGCCGTCGTACCGCAAGCCGTTCCCCTGGGTATTATCGGGATAATCCCGGTACCCGAACATCCCGTTCGCCTGGATCGTCAACGAGAGTTTCCCGCTCGTCATCTCGACGTATGACGGGTTCACGGGTACGGATACGAAATCGAAATCCGCGTACGCCCCCGCTGTGATATCGACGCGGAACAGGACGACGGCATCGTAATTCGAGGAGGGGAGGACACGGAACTCGAACGGTTCCGCCGCCGGCACATGCCGAGCCCCCGCCGGGAGCGCCGGAGCGACGACGTTCCCGCGGGTCACCTGCACGTTCGAGGCATTCCGGACAGGGGTCAATGCGAGTCGGACTTCGCCGTCCGTCGCCGAGAGGAAATTATCGAGCGTGACGGAAATACCGACCGTTTCGCCGACGTCGAGGCGCTTGTCGTTGTTGGGATCCAGAATGGAAGAGGAGGCGATGCGCACGGACGGTGTCGGGGGATCGGCAAGAGCCCGGTACGCATTCAGGCGGCCTCTGCCCGCGAGCTTGGCCTTCGTGGGGTTCTTCGCATCGATGTCATCGCACGTGACGCGCACCCGTTCCCGGACCTGTTCCGCCGTGAAGGCGGGGAAATGGGAGGCAACGAGGGCACAGAGCCCGGAAGCCATCGGTGCGGCGGCGGAGGTCACGGCGCCCCAGCGGGAGTAACCGTTCCGCACGTTCGTACTGTACGCCCCCTCCGCGGGGGAGACGACATCGAGCGTCGGACCGTACCCCGACGCCCCGGAGATGACATTCTCCACGTTGCACACGCCGGCGTCGAGCACCGCGGGGTATGAAGCGGGGTAGAACGGCGCCGTTCCCCCGTGGTTGCCCGCCCCGCCGACGATGACCATCCCGCGCGCGACGGCAGCGGATACCACGTCTTCCAGTGCCTTGCTGTAGGCGAAGCTGCCCCAGCTGGCGTTGAATACCCGCGCCCCCATTCGAGATGCATAATCGATGGCGTCGTACCCGTACGCGAGGTTCCCCCCTCCATCCGGGCCGATCTTGATGGGAAGAATGCGGCATGAGTATCCGATCGACGCGAGGCCGATCCGGTTGTTGGTCGCCGTGCCGACCAGTCCGGCGACCGACGTGCCATGCCCCCCTGTCGAATCCCGCGTGTCGTTGTCGGGCGTCGCGTTGTCCTTCCCCGCGTAGTCCCAGCCGTGCCAGTCGTCCTTCATCCCGTTCCCGTCGTCGTCCACGCCGTTGCTGCGCTTATCCCTACCCTGCGTGTCCAGCCCCGTTTCGCCGGGATTGATCCAGATATTCGGTTCGAGGTCCGGGTGATCCCACTTGATCTCCGTATCGGCCACCGCCACGACGACGGAGGTGTCGCCCCGGCAAATATCCCATGCATCCTCGGCCCGGATCAGTTTCATGTACTCCTGTTGGGCGAAGAGCGAGTCGTCCGGCGTCATGGCGCCGCCGACCGGCACGAAGAGGAAATACGGTTCTGCGTACTCGACGTCGGGGAGTGCCGAAAAGGCACGTGCCACCGTCCAGGGCGTTTCGCCGGAGCGGTATTCCAGAACCTTGATCCGCCCGAGTTCCTCGTCCCAGCGAATGACGTCTTCGTCCACGCGCGACATATCCCGGTGGAAATGCTGCGGTTGACGCAGGAGCGGACGAACGGCGGTCACCCGATACCGCTCGCACATCTCCCGTAAGGAGAGGGGAAAGTCGTTCTTCGACGCGTATGCCGCCTCTGAGCGAAACTTCACGACCACCATGCCCTGCATGACATCGATATCCTGCGCGGGAAGCCGCAGAGGAACGCAAAGCAAAGGGAAAAGGAAAAACGTGAGGGTCGTACGGGAATGTCTCATTTCCATGTTTCGTTTGTGACCGGAGAAACGGATAGATGTTGAACGAATCGAAATATTACCCTCTCCCCCGCGAACTTCAAAACGACAGCGCGGGTTCCGGTGCCCGAGCTTGCATGCACTCACTCCGCGGTGAAATACAGCAGTTCCTGTCCGGGGCGGATCGAGGGACCGAGTTTGTTCCAGCGTTCGAGGTCGCCGACGCTCACGCCGAGCCTCCGTGCGATCCCGTAGAGCGTATCGCCTTCCCGCACGACGTACACCTTCGAGGTTACTCCTCTCGGGCGGGTGCCGCCCGTCGATGCCGTATCCGCCGCTTCGGCTACACGCAGAACCTGCCCGACCTGTACGGTGTCATTCTTCAAACCGTTCCACTCCTTAATCTGCCGGACCGTCACGCCGAATTGACGGGAAATGCCGAAGAGATTGTCTCCGCGCTTGACGGTGTAGACGGCCGCCTGAGCCGACGGAGGTCCGTTGTTTCCGGCTGAAGGGGTGGAAGCCTGTGCAGCCCCTCCTGCAGCTGGGTCGCGGAGTCGGATCTCCTGACCGACAAGCACCTGCG
The DNA here is from genome assembly GCA_029907355.1 of Bacteroidota bacterium. Classification (GTDB taxonomy): domain Bacteria; phylum Bacteroidota; class Ignavibacteria; order SZUA-365; family SZUA-365; genus JARYLZ01. The sequence goes on from JARYLZ010000016.1 coordinate 37,305, forward strand.
CGTCCTTCAGATTGTTCCAGAGCATCAACTCTTCGACCGAAAGCCCGAACGTTTTCGCGATAGCCCAGAGATTATCCCCTTTCTTTACTGTATAGGAAGCGGGAACCGAATCCACTCGATTCTCATCGTGAGGCTTTTGCCCGGCGGCCGGTGAACCCGAAACCTTTTGTGCTCGCGTCGAGTCGGATTGTTGCGAAATACCCCCGCCTATCGGAACTGCATGATCGGAAGGTTTCCGCACCCGAAGTTTCTGCCCGGCACGGACGGAGTGCGAAATCAGCGCATTCCATCGGACCAAATCGTCGACCGTCACCCCATACTGTTGGGAAATCGACCAGAGTGTTTCCCCGGCACGGACGGTATGGATGGAATCGTCCCCCGAGTGGCGGCGGATCGGCGGCTCGATCGACGCAGCGTCAGGATGGGCAGACGCAGGGGAATCCTGCCCCTCTCCCGCCGAAGGCGAAGGGAGAGGCTCCGGGACACCCGATCCCCGATCCATGGCAAGCGAAGCTCTGGTGGGTTTTTCCGCGGCCTCTGTTGCACGGACGATCGCGGAATCCGAAGCCGTTTTCGGTTTCGAAACCGTGGATGCCGTCGGTGGCGGGGAAGACTGCGTGTCGCGCAGAATCCGGAGTACTTTTCCCGCGCGGAGGCGTGCTTTTCCGAGATCGTTCCATTTCCGAAGACTTCTCTCCGACACCCGGTATTTCCGTGCGATGGACGCCAGAGACTCTCCTCGCTCGACGCGATGCAGGACGACACCGCTGCCATTGGAGTTCGAGGCATAGAATGCCTGGGGCGGAAGAGTACGACGGCTGACGGCATGCTGTTCCGCAAGCGCGATACGCTTGGCTTCCGCATCTTCCGCAGCGAGCTGTTCTGCGGTTTTCTCCGTGGTTCCGGGACGAAGCCAGACGACGAGGCGCTGCCCGACCCTCAGCGGCTCGTCCGGGCCGATGCCGTTCCACCTCATGAGATCCGCAACCGTCACCGAAAAACGGTTGGCGAGTCCGCCGAGCGTCATGCCCTCCTCGACGACGATGGTCCGCGGCTGACAGCCGTCCGTTCTGCGCAGGGTATCCCTCTGGCGGTTGACGACACCTCCAGCCGCCATGTTATCCATCGCGGTGGCGTAGGAAACATAGTCGAGCGGTTCCACGGAAGGGATGCGGATGGTCTGGCCGGGTTTGAGCCGTACGGCGTGCGCCATGCCGTTGGCTTCCTTCAATTGGGCAACGGTCAAGCCGTACCTGCGTGCGATTTTCGCGATGCTCTCCCCTTTCTTGACCGTGTGCGTTCCCATCTCCGCCGTCTTTACCGACGACACGTTGACGATGTTCGAAGCGAATGTTTCCGCGCGCCCTTTCGGGATCCGGATCTCGAAGGAACGAACGTTGGGGGGCGTCACCGGCTGAAGGAGGAAGGGGTTGTAATCGAGGAATTCATCCCGCGTGATCCCCACGCACTCGGCGAGATCCTGGAGCCGGTAGGATTTATCGATGGTGACGACGTCGTACTCGTATGGGGTGTGCGAATCGACAAGCGGGAGATCGTACGCTTCCGGGTTCAGGGCGATGATGGTCGCGGCGATGTAGCGGGGGACATAGTTCTGCGTTTCGAGGGGAAGGTATTCCTGGATGTCCCAGTAGGTCGGATTGGGGACGGAGGCTCGCTCGAGGGCGCGATCGATGCGCCCGCTACCCGCATTGTACGCCGCGAGGGCGAGGTGCCAGTCGCGGTAGCGGTTGAAGAGATCGCGCAGGTGTCTGGCTGCGGCGCGCGTCGCTTTGACGGGGTCCCGGCGGTCGTCGATATACCAGTCCCCTTGCAAACCGTACAACTCTCCCGTCGACTTGAGGAACTGCCAAAGGCCGATGCACTTCGCCGAAGAGCGTGCGTACGGGTTGACGCCGCTTTCGATCATCGTCAGGTAGATGAGTTCGTCGGGAAGCCCCTCCTCCTGCAGGATCGGCCGCATCAGCGGGAAATACCGGCTTGCGCGTTCGAGCCACCGGGTGAAAGTGCCCTTCATCCGCGTCGTGAAGAATACGATGTTCCGCTCGACATCGTCGTTGAGCGGGAGGGGAATAGTCGTGGGAGGCGGTTCGGCGAAGTGCATGCGCGTCAAATCCACCGTGTCCGTCTCCGCGGAGGGTCGGCGGATGAACTCGGCAGCCCGCTCCGGAATTTCCAGTCCTTGAGCGAGAATCGCTGATCCGCAGTGCGAATAGAGCGCTTCGAGCGAGAGGAGGATTTCCCGGTAACTCGCGTCGTCCTCGATATCCGGCAGGTAACTCACGCGCTCGATGTACGCGAATGCCAGGTTGCATTCCATCACGGCGGTCACCGTGTCGAGCACCTGCAAGGATTTATTGGCGAGAACGACATGGAGGCGCGCCCGGTCCAGAGACCGGTCGTACTCCGCCAGATTGATGTCCGGGGGCTGAGGAATCGATGCCGCGTCGAACGGCGGGAGTGGAAGAGTACTGTCACGGGAAACGGACGGCTCTCTCTCGACCCTCCGGTCGGGACCCTCGTCCCTCGTCACCACCCGTACGGTCGAACACCCCCCCACGATGAGCGCAGCGCAAAGGACGGTCGCAACGAGAACCCCGCTCGCAAGGTAAGCGAACGGGTTCCCCTCTCCGGCATCACCTGCCTTTCGCTCGTTCTTTTCTCTCACCCGATTGAATCCTCGAAAGAAGATGGACCCCAAACTTGCAATAGCTTGCACTTTGAGCACAGAAACCCACAACCGGCACCGAGTGCCCGGAACAGGAACCTAAAGATTCACGAATAGAAAATCAATGCGATGGTAGAAATTTCCTGAAGAAAATTCACTTTGATGGCTGTTCCAATCCGCATATTAATCAAGGAAGTATCAGACGCCTATAAAGTATTACTTTAGATGAGACGGGATGCGGGGAATCGCCCTTTCAGGTAGGATTTATCAATACGACAGCCCCATTTCCCCATTCTCACAGCGATCCCATTTCGATAGCCCACACCTTGCGAAAGGGCAGGACAATGCCCTAGCCGTTATCGAGCAGCGAAAGGCAGCGTGTGCGAGGCGTCGGGAGATTCAGGGTACAGTTTTTTCGAAGACCAGGGCTTGGAAACGACGGTCCGTGCTCACGATGTCGTGGATATATCGGTAGTTGGGGTTGTCTTTGAAATACTCGAACGGTACGTCCCCGCCGAACTGGCTGTTTCCGTAATGGCTGTCCCAGATCACGACGGAACCCGCAGGCGCTTGTTCCAGGGTTTTGAGCTGTAAGGGGCGGTCCCTTTCCTTGTCATTGATGTCGATATCGGCGAAATAACGGAAAAGGACGTGATTGCAATACAAGGGTCTGTGCCGGAAGGATTCGGGCTGGGATTGGTACCACTCGGCGAGCTCCTTCATCCCTGCGGCTTCGGGATCGAGCTTGCGCGGTTTCTCGGTCGCGAAGGTGTACACGAGGGCAAGGAGAGCGAGGAGAACGGCGAAGACGGAACTCGGCAGGGCACGCAAAGCGCTGGACATCCCGTAGAGCAGCATCACCCCGACGACGGTCATGAATTTCCCGTACTCGCGGGTCGTAGTCAGTGTCAGACCGTTGGATTCCCGTGAGAGAAACACCAGCGTCACGAGTGCGAAGAGGGTCAGGACCACCCAGTTATACGCACGCTTTTCCGGGTCCATGAGGGAATTGAGGCCTTTCCCCGCGTACACGGCGGTCAGCGGCGCAATGGAGAGCAGGTATCGCCAATGTCCTGGGTTCGCCCCGAAATTGGGCACGTCCCACGCGGAGAACACGGACCACGCCCACATGATGGTGAAGGTGAAGAAAAGAAAACCGTGCTCGGCGATGGCGGCCTTCCAGACCGAAGGCTTGCGGAGAAACCCCCAGTACCCCACGAGGAACAACGCCAGCGTCACAGGACCGACCATGAAGATGTACGTCTCGAAGTAATGCCAGAACGGTTTGTGGGGAACCTGGACATTCAGGCCGATACGGCGCATGTCGTCAAGCAGCCAGAGCATGTTGCCCGTTGCAAGCCAGCCGATGATGCCCAGCGTCAGAGGAGTCCAGGCGAGCAGGAGGAACGGCACCCATTTCCGGCGAAAGAGGAACACCGCCCCCATCCCCAAGGCGACAAGGGCGAATTCCTGACGGATGGAAAAGATATACGAGCAGGCCACGGCGGCGAGCGCGTAATTTTTCCGGTAGTAGAGGAGCATGCTGAGCACCACGAACAGCCCTGCGGTGATCTCGCTATAGCTTCGGAAGGAGAGCTGGAGAAACAGGGGCTGGACGGCGAGCAGGATTGCGGCAATCGACGCGTTCCGAACACCGAGTTGCCGGCAAAGGAAATACGTCGTCAGCACCGTTAACGCGGAAACGAGACTGTGCGCCAGCACGACACCGGGAAACCCGAACAGGCCCGGGAGGACCATGAGGATTTTCCAGCCGGGTTTCGGTTGATTCCCCATGATACTGAAAGGGTCGCCCCAGAACTGCCGGATGTTCCGGTAATGGCCGATCTCGTCGTCCTGGTAGAAGCCCGTAGACCCCGTGCTGAACCAATAGTACAGCAGGACGAGGAGAGGGACGAGGAGCCAGATGTACCGGTTCACATACACGTCGAGATCGAATGCCGGGTAGACCGCCTGCCGCCGTGTCGATGGGCGCGGACCCGTTTTCTTCTTCAGCTTGTTTTTACCCATGGCTCACCGACTCCCGTTCTGTTCCGCGATGGGGGGTTCTCCGCGAGACGTTCGATCGCCTCGGTCAGTTTATCCCACGAGTATCGTTTCTTCTCCACGGCTACATTGGCCCTCCACGTTTCGAAAAGCCCTTCCTCATAGAAACGACAGACGGCATCCGCCAGACTCTGGGGGTCATTGGGGGGAACCACCGCGCCTGTCCGGCCGTCCAGGACCGTTTCCGCGAGCCCGCCGACGTCCGTCGCGATCACCGGCCGGTGGAAATTATACGCGATTTGCACGATGCCGCTCTGTGTTGCCGATTTGTACGGAAGGGTGAGGACATCTGCCGCCGAAAAGAACAGGGCGACTTCCTCGTTGGGGACATACGATGCATGGAAGAGCACGTTGCCCGCGATCCCGAGCCGTTCGGCCTGTTCCCGGTAACCCTGTTCCCCCGTGTAGAACTCGCCCACGACGAGCAGTCTGACAGGGGTTCGGGCCAGGATGGAGGGCATCGCATCGAGAAGGATGTCGAGGCCTTTGTAATCGCGCACGTAACCGAAAAACAGCAGGATGCGCTCCGATGGGTCCAGGGCGATGGAGGGATACCGGGCGCGAAGGGCTTCGCGCGCGGATGCACGGTCCATCTCCCGCCCGAAGATCTCATAGACGGGATGGGGAACCAGTTCGTACCGCGCGTCCGGTTTGAGGGCAAGAAGCTCGCGTTCTACCGCGCGGGACTGGACGATGAACCCGTCGGCGAACGCGAAGGCGAATCGCGTCAGGGCCCTGTCGAAGAGGCGGCGCTCGTGGGGGACGACGTTGTCGCAGATGAACACGACCCGTGTGGGCCGGCGGAAACGGGTCAGAGCCGCGATCGTCCCGTATGCAGGGGCGAAGAACGGCATCCAGTACTTGAAGACGAGCACGTCGGGTCTCCGCCGCCTCAACCGCCACGCCGTCTTCAGCCAGCTGAACGGGTTCACCGAGTCGATCCATCTCTCGCTCGGGAGCGTGATGCCGGGGTCGCCCTGTTCATCCTGGGATGTGCCGGGAAAGAAGATCCGCGGGTATTGCCGCGAGAACGTGACGACGAGGACCTCGTGCCTCCGCGAGAGGTACTTCCACAGGAGGCCGATATAGTGGGCGATGCCGCCCCGGAGAGGGTAAGCCGTGCCGATCAGGACGATGCGCATCGCTATGGCCTCCTACCCTCCGTGCCGGTCGGCAAGCGTGACTCTCCGGAAATCCTCACGGCTGCTCACCGTCGGGTTCAGGGGGCGGGGCGTGTCACCCAGCGGAGAACCGCCTCGAACACCCGTGCCGGTTCGAGGTGTTCCATACACCGGTATTCCGGGTTGACGCACGTCGGGCTGAAGAAGCACCGGCATTCCCGACTGGGGCTGAGTATTTCGCCTCTCCCGAACAGCTCGAATTCGGCAGGGTTGAAAATATTGTTGAAAAGGACAACGCGTTTCCGCAGGCCGATCGCGATGTGCAAAGCCATCGTGACGGCGGTGACGACGACCTCGCATCGGTCGACGAGGGCGATGAAATCGTTCAGGGGGAAATGCCCGAGGTACGTCCCGCCGGCTTCCGCCGCAAGGCGCACGTTCTTTTCGTGTTCCTGGGCTCCCCCCAGAAAAAGGGGCGTGTACCCCGCCGCACGCAGCTGCCGCGCCAGTTCGACCCAATATGCATCGGGCCACAGGCGGCTCGTCCACCTCCCGCCGCATCCCGTATTCAGACCGACGACAGGCGCGCCGCCGTCGAGATCGAACGCGACCTGCGAATCGACCTCGAGAATGTACTCCTCCCCTTCCCATTGGAAACCGCAGATCTCGAAAATCTCCTGGATGTAATGCTTCGTGTTCAGACGGTTCAGGTCGTCGAAAATCCCGGTGAGGAACTTGTGCCGCGCGAACTCGTCCACCGGGGCAGGGACACCGTCCCGCAGGATGAAACCCCGCTTGACACCGGCTTTCAGGCGGCCGGCAAGGGCGCATGCTTCGCGGTCTTTGTCGAGATTGACGAGCACGTCGAAATCCATCGCCGAGAGTGTCGTCACCCCGGCCAGATCGAACTTCATGCGCACGTCCACCGCCGACGGCAGGATCTCGGGCGTGTGGGTCAACCACCAGACCCGTGCGTGCGGGTGCAGCGCTTTCAATTTGCGGAGAAGGGGGGTCGTGCGGATGACGTCGCCGACGGCACCGAGCTTGATGACGAGGATATCGCAGTCGACCCGCTCGTAGTGCGGGCACGCGCCGCAATGGTACCCGTTGCGCTTATGGGGCACGCACGGGACGTCGCCGCGGAACCACCGGCAATCCGGGAAATAAGGCGTCTCGTTCATGAAGGGTCCGTCTGCGCGGGCGATGCATCGAGTTCATCCCGGACGCGGTACTCCGTGGTCCGATGCTCGCGCTTCGTGACCATTTCGGCGAGGAGCCCCGTGAGAACGAGCTGGACCCCGACGAGCATGAGGAGGATGCCGAGGAGGAGGAGCGGACGGTTGGAGATCGGCTTCCCGAGCAGCCACTCGACCGTCAGCCAGGCGTTGGCGGCGAGACCGAGGAGGAGGAGGGCCGTTCCGATGCTCCCGAACACGTGGAGCGGCCGCTGCGTGTACCGTGAGGTGAAGAGTACGGTGAGAAGATCGAGAAACCCTTTGAAAAAACGGCTGGCGCCGAACTTGGTCTTCCCGTACTTCCGAGGGTGGTGCCGGACCGGGATCTCGCTCACGCTGAAGCCTCCCATCCTCGCGAGGACGGGGATGTACCTGTGCATCTCGCCGTAGACGTCGATGTTCTGCACCACTTCGCGGCGATATGCCTTCAGCCCGCAGTTGAAGTCATGGATCTCGATGCCGGTCATGAGCCGGGTGATGAAATTGAAGAACCGGGACGGAATCGTCTTCGAAATGGGATCGTACCGCTTTTTCTTCCAACCCGAAACCATGTCGTACCCTTCATCGAGCTTTGCGATCAGTCGAGGGATCTCGTCCGGGTCGTCCTGGAGATCGGCGTCCATGGTAACGACAATCCGCCCCCGCACGCGCTCGAAGCCTACCGCAAGAGCCGCGGATTTCCCGTAATTGCGCCGGAAACGGATGGCTCGGAAACGCGCGTCCGACTCGTGGAGCGAACGCAGCACATCGAACGAACCGTCGGTGCTCCCGTCGTCCATGAACCACGCCTCCCACTGGAGACCGAGCCCGTCCAGTACCGTTCGCAGCCGTTCGGCGAGTTCCCCGATGGATTCCCGCTCGTTGAAAAGCGGGACTACGACGGAAACGTCGATCCCCTCTCCGCCCCGGCGGGTGGTGCCGCCCATGTCGCCCGATAATCCGTGATGCGTATTCACGATGCTCGAATGCCCATCGAAAAAGAAAAAATATCTACGGTGGAGACGATATGCAAAGACCACGCGTGGCTCGCATCGCTCCCGAACTGTTTTCTTCCCTTGTGAACTCTCCCCCGCGACGATCTCCGCCTGAGCCATGGGACGCCCGAGCCGTGCCTTTTCCGCCTGCAACGTGTAAGCAGCTCCCATCCTTGCTCGTCTCGACCTCCGCGTGTACCTTTCGCGGTATCCTCGACACCGCGCCGCCGCACGGAACCGTTCGGGCGGCATGTATAGGACCCACTCACGGGAAAGGAGAGAGGATGAAGACCATCGGTATTCTCTTCGGAATGGAAAACACCTTCCCGGGGGCGCTCGCGGACTGCATCAACGGCATGGGAGTGGAAGGCGTCCATGCCGAGCCCGTAAAAATCGGAGGCATCCGGGACGATCGCCCCGCCCCGTACGACGTGATCGTCGACCGTATTTCGCATCGCATGCCGTATTACCGCTCGTGGTTGAAACACGCCGCGCTGAACGGATCCATCGTCATAAACGACCCGTTCCTCTGCTCGGCGGACGACAAGTTCATCGACGTGACCATCGCCCGGCGCGCGGGTGCTGCCGTCCCACGGACGGTCCTGATCCCTTCGAAAGAACACCCCCCAGAGACGACGGCCATGTCGATGCGGAACCTGCTGTACCCGCTGAACTGGGACGAGCTCTTTTCCTACGTCGGGTTCCCGCTGTTCATGAAACCGCACTCCGGAGGCGGGTGGAGACAGGTGTACAAGATCCACACGCCTGAGGAGTTCTTCTTCTACTACGACCAGAGCGGTCCCATCTGCATGATGATCCAGGAGGCGATCCACCACGAGGCATACTACCGCTGTTTCTGCATCGGAAGGCGGGACGTCCGCATCATGCCGTTCGCCCCTCAGCAACCGATCCACCTGCGCTACATCACCGAGTACCCGGATGTCCCGCCGAGCGTCCTCGACCGAATGAGGAAAGACGTCCTCGCGATCAACGGCATTCTCGGTTAC
>JARYLZ010000170.1 GCA_029907355.1 Bacteroidota bacterium
TTGCCCCCGTTCTCCGACGCGCACGCAGCAGGGGTACCGGCTTATCGTGACGGTATTTGCCCCGCGACTGCAGCCGGTGCTCACAGGCGCCCGCTCGGCCCGGAGAACATCACGTCACGTATGCGAAGAGGCGGGACGTGCATGGGAAAAGCCATGCTCCGCGTTGAAGTGCGCAGGGCGGTGCCGAACCGATCGATTTCCCGGAAGAGGTGGACGGCGGTCTCACGCAAGGTCATGTTGCGGACAGCGCGGCCCACGCGCCCTTCCTCGATGAGGAAAACACCCCCTTGGGTGGAAGCCGCCATCATGCAAACGGACGCGTCCTCGACGAACGCCGGGGTCAAGAAGGGGACGAGGAGTCCGCGCTTCGTCGTAGCGATCAACTCGTCGAGGGAAGTGGTCGTGCCTTCGACGACCAGGTTCGAGGGAAACGGTACGGGCTCCACTTCCCGCTTCTGTGCCGTCACGCGTCCGACGGTGACGGAGGCGACAACGCCGTTCCGGACCCACTCCTTCCGAACGATTCTTTGACCGTCCGGTGTGAAGGGCTGTGAGGGGACGTGCGTGTGGTACGGGTCCGAGAAGACGGTGAGGTCACGGGAGAAAAGTTCCGCGCCGATCTGCGGCGTGCCGTCGAGCTTCCGGAGAAAACTTCTCCTCTCCTCCACGGCTTGCATGTCGAATTGCCGCATCATCGTGAGGAGGAGTTCCGCGACGGCAGGCGCTTCGAGAATGACGGTGTACCGACCCGGAGGAAGTTCAAGAGGATCGGTGGAAGCGAGGGCTCGCCGGACCGCTTCCCGGAATGCGCTCGCCGGGTCGATGTCCGCGGCTGTGCGCGCGCGGAGATCGACGTACGAAGCCGCTTTCCCGTCACCGGTATAGACGCGCAGGGAACACGCGGCGTATGTCGACGGTTGGTATGCGAACAGGCCGTTGCTCGAGGCGACGGCTGCCGCACCGCTCCCTGTCGCGAGCGACCCGCCGATGCGCAGGTTGTGAACCCGCGCTTCCTCGATGATTCGGGCCGCCTGTTCCTCGCGCCACACCTTACGCGCCGGCGCTTCCGATGGGACCGCCATGCTCGAGGGGGGGATGTCCGCCGCTCCCGTGTAGTGGAGCAGCGTATCTGATTTCGGGAGAAGACGCGCGGTCTCGACGGCCCGCGCCGCGAGCGCCGCGAGAGAATCCTCGTCGAGACGGTTGCCCGTCACCGTCGCATAGCGGTCGCCGACGCGGACGGAGAGCTGGACGCTCGTGTCGCGGTTCGCCGTGGAGGAAAGGATGCGGTCGGGGGATAGGGAAAGGATTTCGTTGTGCGAGTAAGACAATGCGATGAAGACCTCGTCCGCCTTGACGACGCCGAGGAGGCGCTCGATGATTCGTTTCCCTTCGTCCTGCGTCATGGCGCTCTATGGCCTCGGTGACCCGACGGAGATGCGCATACGGCGTACGAGGACCGGCGGGACGGCTACCGAGAAAGGGAGGTCCCATACGGGCGAAGTGTTCTGTGGGAAGAGATCCCCCCCC
>JARYLZ010000171.1 GCA_029907355.1 Bacteroidota bacterium
TTCCACGGCTGAAAAGCCGTGGCCCCATTGAAGCTGCGCTTTGGCCGTTTGCCATGCCTGCTTGAAAGACCTTTCCACGGCTGAAAAGCCGTGGCCCCATTGAAGCCGGTCCCAGGGTGTACCCGACGATGCGGTCGTATTTCTTTCCACGGCTGAAAAGCCGTGGCCCCATTGAAGCTGCAGTTCTGCGCTGTCGCGCGGCGTCAGTACGCCTACCTTTCCACGGCTGAAAAGCCGTGGCCCCATTGAAGCCTTATTGCGCCTTATGCTCACCACCACTGCCTCTGGCCTTTCCACGGCTGAAAAGCCGTGGCCCCATTGAAGCTTTCTCATAATCGTAATAGCCGAAATAGCGGATGACGATCTTTCCACGGCTGAAAAGCCGTGGCCCCATTGAAGCCCATTCGACCATGATCTGCACTTGTCCGGGCCTGCCCTTTCCACGGCTGAAAAGCCGTGGCCCCATTGAAGCACCCGGACGACGGCACGATTGCCGAGCAGGTTTGGATACCTTTCCACGGCTGAAAAGCCGTGGCCCCATTGAAGCTCCATTGCCTATTGTTCAACTCCCACACAACTGCACCGGCCTTTCCACGGCTGAAAAGCCGTGGCCCCATTGAAGCAAACCCTGATATAGCGGGCTAGCC
>JARYLZ010000172.1 GCA_029907355.1 Bacteroidota bacterium
GCCGTAACTATAACGGTCCTAAGGTAGCGAAATTCCTTGTCGGGTAAGTTCCGACCTGCACGAATGGTGTAACGATCTGGGCACTGTCTCAACCACGGGCTCGGTGAACTTGAGGTGCCGGTGAAGACACCGGCTACCCGCATATGGACGGAAAGACCCCGTGCACCTTTACTGCACCCTAGCATTGGGTTTGGGTACGGTATGTGTAGGATAGGTGGGAGACTGTGAAACTGGTGCGCCAGCATCGGTGGAGTCGCCGTTGAAATACCACCCTTACTTTATCTGAATTCTAACCTGCCGCCGTGAATCCGGCGGAGGGACAGTGTTAGGCGGGTAGTTTGACTGGGGCGGTCGCCTCCTAAAAAGTAACGGAGGCTCTCAAAGGTACCCTCAGCATGGTTGGTAATCATGCGCCGAGTGTATACGCATAAGGGTGCTTGACTGCGAGACCGACGGGTCGAGCAGGTGCGAAAGCAGGAGTAAGTGATCCGACGGTTGGGTGTGGAACTGCCGTCGCTCAAAGGATAAAAGGTACGCCGGGGATAACAGGCTGATCTCCCCCAAGAGTCCACATCGACGGGGAGGTTTGGCACCTCGAT
>JARYLZ010000173.1 GCA_029907355.1 Bacteroidota bacterium
GTCCAGGCCACCCCAACCATCATACCACGCAACCACCCGCCGTGGGCGCCCGACCTATTGCCTCCGGATCGTTCCCCGCCAAGCGGGATCTGACCGGATCTGGCGCCGATCTGGCGCGATCTGGCAGCAGCAAGCTGCTGCCGGGGCTTCGCCCAAGTAGCCGCTGCGAGCTGTCTGGTGCGCCGTCAGGCCGAAGCTGAGTAGGCTCGCGGCCTCGAAACACGCCCGAACTCCCGAAACCCCGCCATTCGACGCCATTGGACAGCTCTTGGATTTCGTCTCAGCGGGTAGCGAGAGCGTGGTTACAAATCAGCTGCTCTACCAACTGAGCTACGCCGGCGTATCCCACACATCACATGAAGCTACATGAAGCCTGCAGACCCCTCCGCCCGCCCGATTCTGGGCGGTGACCGGCTGACGGAATCTCAACGGGTCGCAGTCAGCCGATCTCCCGGGGTGATTGTACCATCTCCAACGGAGGCTGTCAGCAGCAGAAACGGCAGCAGGAGGCGGAGACGCGCGGTCAGTGGAGAGGGCTGAGGAGCAGCTCCGGTCGGCCTAGCGCCCGCTG
>JARYLZ010000017.1 GCA_029907355.1 Bacteroidota bacterium
ACGCACGGTACGACGTTTCCCCCCTGTTCCGGAACGAAGCGTTCAGGGGGAAAGTCCATCGGACGGGATACGTCGATGAAGCAGCCCTTTCCGCCCTCTATGCCCATGCGCGTGCGCTTGTCTTCCCCTCCCTGTACGAAGGGTTCGGTTTCCCGGTGCTGGACGCGATGGCGCACGGGACACCCGTCCTCTGCTCGAGCCGCGCTTCGCTTCCCGAGGTGGCGGGCGACGCCGCGCTGTACGTCGACCCGGAAAATACGGAGCGATTCACCGATGCATTGCTCGAACTCGCGAGGGATGATACCTTGGTGAGGCAGCTTTCGGAATGCGGCCGTTCGCGTGCCTCGGCATTCACGTGGCGCGACACGGCGGAACGGGTGACGGAACTCTACGAGACCATCGCTTCACGCGGGCGACCATGACGCTGTTCGAAAGACTCCATATCGAGCGCGGACTCCTCCTCGCCCCGATGGAGGATGTGACGGATATGCCGTTCCGCCTGATCTGCAAGCGTTTCGGTGCGGATATGGTGTTCACGGAATTCGTGAACGCCGACGGCCTCGTGTGCAGCAGAAAACCGACGAAGACGCGCCTCAAACTCATCGTCCACGAGGAAGAGAGACCGGTAGGGGTGCAGATCTACGGGAGCGATATCGAATCGCTCTGCGCGGCGGCCTGCATTGTGGAGGAGGCGCAACCGGACGTGTTGGACATCAATGCGGGGTGCTGGGTCCGGAAGATCGCGAACCGCGGGGCCGGGGCAGGGCTCCTGAAAGACCCGGAACGCCTCGCGGCGATCGCCGCCGAGATCGTTCGACGCGTTTCCGTTCCCGTCACGGTCAAAACGCGTCTCGGCTGGGACGCAGCGGACATCCGGATCGTGGAAGTAGCGAAAATGCTCGAGGATGCGGGTGTGGCGGCGATTACGGTGCACTGCCGCACGCGGGACCAAGCCCACACGGGACCGGTCGATTGGAGTTGGATCCCGAAAATCCGCCGTGCCGTTTCGATACCCGTCGTCCTCAACGGCGGCGTGTTCACGGCGGAGGACGCAGGGCGCGCTTTCGAGACGACAGCCTGCGACGCCGTCATGATCGCGCGAGGGGCGATTGGATACCCGTGGATATTCCGCGAGGCGAAACGGTATCTCGCGACCGGTGAGGTCCCCACCCCACCCAATCTCGAAGAACGGGTCCGTACCGTTCTCGAGCACTTGGGGCTTGCCGTGCCCTTCAAAGGAGAGAAACGGGCGGTCTTGGAAATGCGGAAATATTACACGGGATATTTCCGGAATGTCCGCGACGGGAAGTTCATCCGCATGGCCCTGATGAAAGCGGTGACGGTTTCCGAAGTCGAGGATATCCTCTCTCGTTTCCTCGCGGAAAAAGACGACGGCACGTGATGAAAATTGTCCATCGGCCAACTTCGCAATGAACAGGCACATTTTTTGCTCATTCTCGATGGGGAAGCGCAGGAAAAATCTCTCTATTGAGGAAAAATCTCTTGTTTTTCGCTCATCGATGATTTATTATTCAATATATTCGAGTTACGAAACGAGTCTAACCTACTACTTTAACCGACCACAGTTGAGGAGAACGGACATGACGCAATTCCGGAGGTACGCGGTATTGTTCATGGCTATCGTGACCCTGGGTGGGGCGGCGATGATATCCGGCTGCACATCGTACGCGACCCAGGAGCAATTGGACCGCATTCGTCAGCTCGAGCGCGAGATCAGTTCGCTCGAGGCGTCCATCCAGAACAAGCAGTCGCAGATCGGGTCCCTCGACCGTCAGATCTCCGCGACGGATGCCAAGCTCGACCAGTGCGCGAAGGACAAGCAGCTCGTGAAACAGCGCCTCGCGAACTGGAAGGGCATGTGAGCGGAACGGACGGACGAACAAACCCAACGAGGAGATGACACCATGACACATCGTATCGCATCCGCGGCACTCATCTTGGGCGCGCTGCTGTTCTGGGCCGGACAGTCCGCTTTCGCGCAGGAAGAGCGTATGACTGAGGAACAGGCGGTGAAGAAAATCCAGCAGCTCGAACAGCGAGTCGGCGAGCTGAAGCGGCAGGAAACGACGCTCGAGGCGCAGCTCACGCAGAAGAACCAACTGTTGAAGGAGAAACAAGCCGAACACGAGAAGTGCATCGACGAGTTGTACGCGCTCGTCGGCGCAACGCGGTCCGACGTCGACGCTTACGAGTCACGCCTGCGTCGTCTCGAGAACAAGATCTCCGAGCTGTTGCGGCTTTCCCCGATGGACCTGCTTTCCCGGAAGAGCGAGGTCGACGAGGTCGAGCGGGAATACACGAGTCTCGCCGGCAACAAGATCAGCCTGCTCCCGGCGTTTTACGACCGTGTCCAGCGCGTGGGCGAAAACATCAAGGTTCTGCGTGACACGTTGGCCAAAGCGGAGAAAACGTACACCGTCGGTACCTGGGCGAGGGACCGCGACTGCCTCTGGAACATCGCGAAGAAACCGGACATTTACGGGGACGCGTTCCGGTGGCCGAAAATCTGGCAGAAGAACCGCGACCAGATCAGGAATCCTGACCTGATTTACCCCGGCCAGGTCCTCAAGATTCCTGCACCCGCGCCATTGACTCCGGAAGAGGAGAGCGCCGCCCGCAAGTATTACCGTCAGAAGCGTGAAGCGGCCGCGGCAGGGGGTGTCCCTGAAGAACGCAAAGCACCGGAAACCATCAACAAGTAGCGAGGACCTGCGGAGCGCTACCCGCATCCGTGTGAAAAAATCTGCGGAAAAACCCTTACATTTACATGATGTAAGGGTTTTTTCTTTTGGAAAAAATCGTCCCGAG
Organism: Bacteroidota bacterium; assembly: GCA_029907355.1. Taxonomy (GTDB): domain Bacteria; phylum Bacteroidota; class Ignavibacteria; order SZUA-365; family SZUA-365; genus JARYLZ01. Next base: position 2,830 of record JARYLZ010000017.1, read on the forward strand.
GCCTGATTGACCGACGTGTGGAAACCGTAGAACGACGCATCAAGATCCCTTCGACGAACACTCTCGTCCTGTTCGGCGCGAATGACGGCAACCTGAGGCTCATCGAGCAGAGGCTCGATGTCGTCATCATCGCGCGGGGCGACACGATTATCCTGCGGGGCGACGATGCGGCAGTCGACCAGACAGAGAAAATCCTGAAGGAACTCGTGTTCGTCGTGAACAAAACCGACCAGTTATCCGAGCGCGACGTGACGACGGTCATCGACATCTTGACGAGCGGCAACGGATACGACGTGCAGCCGGAGGAGATGGATAACGTCGTCCTTTTCGCCAAGCAGGATTACATCAAGGCGAGGACGGCAGGTCAGGTCGCTTACATGCGTGCGGTGCGGAACAACGATATCGTTTTCGCCATCGGCCCTGCGGGAACGGGAAAGACGTACCTCGCCGTGGCCTCGGCTGTGGCGGCCCTGCGCAAGCACGAGGTGCAGAAGATCATTCTCGCGCGCCCGGCGGTCGAAGCGGGGGAGAGTCTGGGCTTTTTGCCGGGCGATTTGCGCGAGAAGGTGGACCCCTATCTGCGGCCGCTCTACGACGCCCTCGACGACATGCTCCCCGCCGAGAAGCTGAAAATATTTTTGGAGCGGAGGACGGTCGAGATCGTTCCCCTGGCGTACATGCGGGGGCGGACGCTGAACAACGCCTTCATCATCCTCGACGAGGCGCAGAACGCGACGAGCATGCAGATGAAGATGTTCCTCACCCGCATGGGACCGAACTCGCGCGCCATCATCACGGGCGATATCACTCAGATCGACCTGCCTTCGCGCACGGTGTCCGGCCTGGTCGAAATCCAGGACATTCTGCGGGGCGTCGAAGGCGTGGCGTTCGTCTACCTCGACAAGAACGACGTCGTGCGCCACAGGCTCGTCAAGGACATTATCGATGCATACGAGCGCTGGCACGAGGAGGGGAAGGATGCAACGGAATGAGAGGGGAAAACGAGGCACCCGCATCGTGCCCGTCCTCCTGCTGGCGTTCTTCCTGTCGCTGGACCCGGCGATCCCCCCCGGCGCTTTCCAAGCCCCCCTGCCGGTCGTCGAGTTCGTGATGCCGCAGCCCTCGCTGCACCGACTCGGCCGTCGTCGCCGGCGGTGCATTCTCGTCCCGCTCTGCTACGCTTGAGGAGATTCCATGTACGAAGAACACATCGCACGCGCCCGGGACATCCGCGAACGGATCGGACAACTCCGGGGGTATCTTTGACATCGATCGCAAGAAGAAGGAAATCGAAGAATTGGAAGCCCGGACACACGAGCCGGGTTTCTGGGACGACCCCACATCAGCCCAGCGCGTCATGCAACAGATCGCCCAGCGGCGCGAGTGGGTGGATGCATGGGAGACGCTCGACAGCCGAGCGTCGGATTACGAGACTCTCGTCGCGCTAGCGGAGGAAGCCCAGGACGCCACGTTCGAAGACGAGTTGGCGGCTGAAGCCCGGGAGATCACGGTACGCCTGGAGGATCTCGAGTTCAAGAACATGCTCTCGGGGCCGGACGACCACCGAAACGCGATTCTCACGATCCATTCCGGGGCGGGCGGGACGGAGTCGCAGGACTGGGCGGACATGCTTCGCCGCATGTACCTGCGGTACTGCGAGCGCCTCGGCTTCGCGGTGGACCTCGTGGACGAGCTGGAAGGGGAGGGGGCCGGCATCAAGAGCGCGACGATGGAGGTCCGGGGCCCATACGCCTACGGGAGGTTGAAATCGGAAATCGGGGTGCACCGCCTCGTGCGCATCTCCCCCTTCGATGCGAACAAGAGGCGGCACACCTCTTTCGCGTCCGTGTTCGTCTACCCCGAGGTCGACGACGACATCGTCATCGAAATCAATCCTGCGGATCTCCGCATCGACACGTTCCGCAGCGGGGGGAAAGGCGGACAGAACGTCAACAAAGTCGAGACCGCCGTGCGCATCACGCACATTCCGACGGGCATCGTCGTCGCGTGCCAGCAGGAACGTTCCCAGCATCAGAACCGCGCGACGGCGATGAAGCTCCTCCAATCCCGTCTCTACCAGATCGAGCGGGAGAAGGAGGCGATGCGCTTGGCTGCGATCGAAGACTCGAAGAAGAAGATCGAGTGGGGGAGCCAGATCCGGTCCTACGTCTTCCACCCCTACACGATGGTGAAGGATCATCGCACCGGTGTCGAGACCAGCGACGTGTTCGGCGTCATGGACGGCGATCTCGACGCCTTCGCCAAGGCGTACCTGTTGAAGTTCGGCAGCGCCGTAGCGGCCATGCCGGAGTGACGCACCGCCGTATGGGGTTCACCGTCTCCTATGCATGCCGCACGCTGCGGGGGCGATCCCTCCCGCGCTTCCTGTCGTTCATGACGTTCGTGGCCGTCGGGAGCGTCGCTGTCGGCACCGGCGCTCTCGCCGTCGCGTTCTGCATCCTGGACGGTTTCGAGCGTGAGCTCCGCACGAACATCACGGGCATCTCGGCGCACGTGCGCGTCGGGGTCTTTCGCAACGCCGCCGTCCCCGACGATCCCCGCCGGTTGGAAACGTTGAAGGCGGTCGACGGCGTCATGGCGGCGACGCCGTTCCTCCAGCGGGAAGCCGTCGTCATCACGCGTGACGATATCGACGGTGTCATCGTGAAAGGGGTCCACGCCGCGGAAACCGCCACCCTCCTCAGGGACCGGATGAAACAGGGGGCATGCCGGCTGGACGATACGGCGGGGAAGCCGTCCGCCCTGATCGGGGCGCGTTTCGCCGAACGGCTCGGCCTGCGCGTCGGCGACCGCCTCCTGATCGTGGGCATCGACGACCCCACCGCCGTCCTGAATGCGCCGAAAGTCCAATGCGTCGTCGCGGGCATCTACGAGACGGGAATGGCGGAGTACTTCGACGACCTCTACGTGTTCACCTCGCTGGCCACGGCGCAGAAGCTGTTCGGCGCTCCCGGCTGCATCAACGGCTATGATGTCCTCTGCCGGGATATCGCCGAGGCCGATGCGACGGCGGGGCGCATCGCGAACGCGCTCGGGTACCCCTTCGATCCGCGTTCCGTCTTCGACATGTACCGGAACATCTTCGTGTGGATCGATCTCCAGAAGGAGCTCGTACCGCTCGTCGTCGGTTCGCTCATCCTCGTCTCGGCGTTCAACGTCATCTCGACGCTCCTCTTGTTCGTCATCGAACGGACGCGTTCGATCGGCATCCTGCGGACGCTCGGGGCGTCCCGCCGAAGGATCCGGCGGATCTTCCTCCTGCAGGGCGGCATGATCGGGACGATCGGTGCGCTGGCCGGGTGCGCCGTCGCATTCCTTCTCCTCGCGGCGCAACGCGAGTTCCGCTTCCTCGAACTTCCCCCCGACGTGTACTACATGACGACGGTGCCGATCCGATTCTCCCTCCCGAGTTTCCTCCTGCCGGCGGCGGCGGCCGTGCTCCTCTCCGTCCTCTCGGCGTTCATCCCCGCCTGGCTCGCCTCGCGCCTTCACCCCGTGGAATCCATCCGCTTCCATTGAGTGAGGATGCTGTGACCGTCGAACGTTTTCTCGCCCGCCGATACCTGCTGAGGAAGAAGCGGTTCACCTTCATCAACATCATTTCGCTCCTCGCCACGCTCGGTATCGCCTTCGGTGTCGCCGCCCTGATCGTCGTCATGTCCGTGTTCAACGGGTTCAACAGCCTCGTGACCGATATCATGATCTCCGTGGACCCGCACCTCGTCATCGAGCGCGTGCAAACGGAAACGACGGCATCGCCCGCGGCGGAGATCGCGCGCCTCCTCGAGGGGGAAAAACACGTCCAAGGCGTCACGCGCTTCGTCCAGCGGAAAGCCATGGCCATCGCGGGCGGGACGACGCGCTTCGTCCAGGTGCGGGGGTACGATCCGGCGACCGTCGACCTCGTGTCCGGCATCCGCTCGAAGGTCATCATGGGAACCGCGCATCCCCGGGACCCGACTGCCGTCCTGGTCGGCATCGCGCTGGCGGACCAGATGCGCCTCCTCGAGGGGGACACCATCGTGCTCGTCAGCCCTACCGGCATGCAGAACATGCTCACGCAGTACGTGAACCCCGTCATCTACGCCTGTCCCGTCGCCGGCGTGTTCGACTCGAAGAACAAGGTCTACGACGCCTCCACGATCCTGCTCCCCTTGCCTGCGGCACGTTCGTTCTTCCGGCTCTCGGCCGACGACGCGAGCTTCGCCGTGCGCCTCGACGACATCGACCTCAGCGCGACGCTGGCGGAACGGCTGGGGAAAGCCGCCGGACCCGGATGGCGGGTCCGCACGTGGTACGATCTCCACAAAGACTTGTACTCGATGATGAAAGTCGAACGGTGGTCCGCGTTCATCCTGCTCGGCGTCATCATCGCGGTCGCGGTGTTCAATATTCTCGCTTCGCTGACCATGCTCGTTCTCGAAAAACGTCGCGACATCGGTATCCTTCGCACGATGGGTCTCTCGGCGGACCGCATCCGCCGGCTTTTCCTCATGCAGGGGCTCTGGATCGGATTGGTCGGAGTAGCCGCAGGCGCTGTTCTCGGGCTGACGCTGTGCTGGCTTCAGGCCACGTTCGGGCTGTTCGCGCTCGACTCGGCGTTCATCATCCCCGCCTTGCCCGTCGAAGTCCGCGCGAGCGATCTCGCCATCATAGCGGTTGCGACATTCGTCCTCTGCCTGCTGGCAGCCATGCCGCCGGCGCGTCGCGCCATGCGCGTCGATATCATCGATGCCGTCCGGTGGGAATAGCGGGAATGAAGCGTGAGGCACGGCGGAACCCGGCAGGGCCGCGGAGCATGGTCGAGGGGAGAGGCAACGGGTGCGGATCCCGACGCGGCACGGAACGAGCCGGAGTTCGCTTCACACGGAGTTTGTTTCAGGTTTGTTTCATGAGACGAAGAAGAGCTACATTTTCCGTTTGAGCGGTCCATCCATGCCGAAACCAGTCGTAGAAATAAAAAACGTACATAAATCCTACCCGGCGGGGACAGGAAAACTGGACGTGTTGCGCGGGGTGAGCTTTGAAGTCCGGCCGGGGGAGATCGTCGCGATCACCGGGGCGTCCGGCACGGGGAAGAGCACCCTCCTGCATATTGCCGGTGGATTGGACACACCGAACGAGGGGGAAGTGCGTATCGCAGGGGAGGACGTGTTCCGCATGCCGGACGCGCGACTCGCGGCGTTCCGGAACCGTACGATCGGCTTCGTGTTCCAGTTCCACCACTTGTTGGCGGAGTTCACCGCCCTCGAGAATGTCGCCATGCCGTTGCTCATCGCGGGGTGCAACCGCAACACGGCCGCTCGACGCGCGCGCGCCCTGCTCCAACGCGTCCGCGTGGAGCACCGTGCCGATGCCCGGCCGTCCGAGCTTTCGGGAGGCGAGCAGCAGCGCGTGGCCGTCGCGCGCGCTCTGGCGAACGACCCCGCCGTCGTTCTCGCCGACGAGCCGTCCGGAAACCTCGACGAGGAAAACGCCGCCGCCTTGCACGACTTGCTCTGGTCCCTCGCACGGGAAAACGAACAGACGTTCGTCCTCGTGACGCACGACGAGTCGCTCGCACGCCACGCGGACACGGTGTACCGCCTTCATGAAGGGCGGCTTCACCCCGGCCGAAAGTGAAACGACGATCATATCGGACAAATAAGAGGAATAACCCATCGGAGGAAACATGGCAAAACGCCCGATTCCCAAGCACAAGAGAAAGGTTTCGAAAAAGAAGGCTTTCGCGCAGGAGATAGAACTCCCACAGCGCGTCAATTACATCATTCTCCTCGTGGGTGTCGCCGTCATCCTCATCGGATACGTCGTGATGGCGCTGGGGTCCGATATCAGCCCTCTTTCCGTGACCGTGGCCCCGATCATCCTCGTCATCGGGTACTGTCTCATCATCCCGGTCGGTATCCTGTACCGGCGCAAGCAGGCGATACCAACGCCCCAGGAATAGGCTGACATGAACCGTCGACGCGGGCAGGAGGAATTCCGTTTTGCCGCTTGACCGACACATCGAGCCTGCGGACTCCCGCGAAGAGCGGTCATGGATGACGATGCCGCGCCTCGTGCGCATGACGTCGGCGGGTGTCGCCGTCTTCGCGTTCATTCTCTATGCTTCCACCGCCTACCCGACGGTGGCATGGTGGGAGAGCGGGGAAATCGCTGCAGCCGCCACGGTGATGGGGATACCCCACGAGCCCGGCTCCGTGTTGACGGTCATGGCCGCCCGTATCGCATCGTTTTTCCCCTTCTGCGGGGATCCTGCGCGGTGCGCGAACCTGTTGACGTCCCTCTGCTCCGCAGCGACGGTCTTTCTCGCTTGCCTCATCACTGCCGATATCCTGCTCCTCCTGACGGTCGTGCGAAAGGACGGTCCGGCAAAGCGGACAGCCGTCGCAGGGGGAGCCGCTCTCGGCGGTCTGACGCTCGCGTGCAGCGACACCTTCTGGGGCTCTGCACTCGCGGTGAACGTGCACACGTTCGAGGCGTTCTCGACGGCGCTCGTCGTGTATTTCGGGGTGCGCTCTCTCCGTGCCGAATCCGCTCGTTTTACGCGCGATCTCCTTCTGATCCCGTTCCTCATCGGTCTCTCGACGGCCGTTTCCGCTTCAGCCGTCTTCCTCGTCTTCCCCCTGGCGTTCCTCGTCGTTGGGAGGGCGCGGCGGCGGGTCCTTGCCGGTCTCGCTCTTTTCGCGCTCGTGTCGGCTCTCCTGTACGGTGTCGTGTCGTTCGTCCTTCCCGACGTCGTCCCATACCTCGCCGGGAGGTTTTTCGGCGATCTCCCCGGCGGGCCGGCGATTCTCCTCACGACCGTTGCGGCACTCGCTGCGGCAACGGCGGCGGGATACGCTCTCGCGTTCGTTACCGACCGCGCCGGGCCGCTCATCGTTTCCCTCTGTGTCGCCTGTATCCTGGCCGGTTTCAGCGTCAATGCCGTCATTCCTGTCCGGGCGGTGCAGCATCCGCCCATCAATCACGGCGATGTTCGAACCCCCCGTGCTTTCGCGGCCTGTTTCGGCAAGATGCAGCCGGCCTTTTTCTCACAGGGGGAGAACGGTGCGGATGGCGCAGTTCTCGGGAAAGGAGGGGAGGGGAACGGCTGGGAGAGGTACACCGCCGAATTGCGGGAACGGTTTTCCGACGGTTATGTCCGGTATCTGCTCTGGAATTTTGCGGGCCGCGCCGGTGATGAACCTTCGTCGAAGGCATGCATGTTCCCGTTTACCGAAAGGAGAGAAGAAGAAACCGTGGATCGGGCAGCTGTGTACCCGAAAACGTACTGGGCTGTCCCGCTGTTTCTCTCTCTCGCGGGGATGTTCATCCACCTGAAATCGGATCTCGTTTCGGGGATCTTCCTGCTGATCTCTTTTCTCGTATCGGGTGCCGTCCCCGCCCTCGCGGTGTTCCCCTCGACACCCCTCGTGCGCGAGGAGAGCGCGTTGTTTTTGGGTTCGTACGTCGTTCTTGCCGTGTGGGCGGGCGTCGCGGCGGGGAAAGCTCTGTTCGCGACCGCCGGGAGACCTGCCCATCCGGCCCGGTCGGTCCTTCTCCTCGTCGTTCTCCTCGCCCTGGTTCCCGGGAAGTTCCTGCACGCGAATCTTCCGGACCACGACCGCAGCGGCGATTACAGCGCGCGCGACGCGGCGTACAATTTCCTCCAGAGCTGCGCCGAAGGCGCCATCCTCTTCACGAACGGCGACAACGACACCTACCCGCTCCTCTACCTCCAGGAGGCGGAGGGCATCCGACGCGACATCCGTGTCGTGAACCTGGGACTGCTCTCCGCGACGTGGTACACCCTCCAAACGGTTTCGGCCGTAAGGGCCGGGGCGCCGGTGGAAACGTCGTTCACCGCCGAGGAACTCCGCGACTTCCCCTCCATGCCGCCGGCCGCGATCCGGAAGACGGGTTGGCTGACGGACCGCCGACCGCTACGAATACCCGTCCCGGCTGAGACGATGCGGGAGTTTCTCCGATCCTCCTTCGAGGGGGTGCCGCGGAGGGCCGCCGACTCGCTCGCCGCACTCCGCGGAACTCGGAGCATGGTCTACTATGCGCGGGCGTCCTGGCCGGTCGCTCTCGACAGTGCAGGGGAAGAGGTGCGGTACTTTCGCCCATGGCGGGACGTGTTCCTGCACGATATCGTCGCGTGCGCCGCATGGCATCGCCCCGTATTCTGCACTCCCGCCTGCCTCGAAGGGGGATTCGACGGGCTGGCGGATTTCGTGCGCCTGGAAGGGGCGGCGTTCCGCCTCACGCCCGTCCGGTCACCCGGCGACGGTGCAGTGGCCCGCTCGGCCCTACGAGAGACGCTCTTCGCCGAGCAACGTGCGCCTGTACATGCGCCCCGCCGCGGCCTGCTCCTCGTATTACCCGCCGGCACGTCCGCTATCCCGACGCGGGAAGCGGCGGATATGCTGCGATGGTACCGTTCCATGCACCTGCGGCTTGCCGAATACGAAATCCGGATGACGAGGGATTTCGAAGCCGCACGGTCTGTGCTCGCGCGCCTGGAGCGTACCATTCCCTCTTCCCGCTTCCCCCCCGACGCGCGGACCGCCTTCGACATGGCCGTACTGTTCCATGAGGCCGGCAACGCAGAGACGGCGCGGCGGTTGTTCTCGTTCGCGGAGCGTCGGTTCCTGCGCGAAATCGCCTCCCACCCTCGTGACGCGGGGCGGATCGAAAGCCCGTACCGTTACTTGCTCGACCTCTATCTCCTCCAGCATCGTCTTCCCGAGGCCGTCGCACTCCTGCGCCGCCTGGAAGACCTGTACCCGCGGGCGGCGGATGTGCGCCGCATGCGGGATTCCCTGAGCGCGGCGCCGCTCGCACCTTCATCTTCGATCTCCCACAACCATCGCGGTCCATCATGAACTTCACACGCCTGCACAGGATCTCCGCCTCCATCGTCTTCGCGATCGCCTTCGTCGTCTTCCTGGCGACCGTCGCCCCGACGCTTTCCTTCTGGGACTGCGGAGAATTCATCACTGCAACGATCACGATGGGCATCCCACACCCGCCGGGCGCTCCCTTTTTCCAGCTCGTCGGGCGCATGCTCTCCTTCCTGCCGATCGGCGATCTCGGGTTCCGCGTCAACCTCATCTCGACGATTTCCAGCGCCCTCACCGTCCTCTTCGTCTACCTCACCGCGATGCGGTTGCTGCGCATCTGGCACGGCGAGCCGAAGAACGCGGTCCAAGAGCTGGTCATGATCCTCTCGTCGGCGGCCGGCGCTCTGACCCTGGCGTTCAGCGACACCTTCTGGTTCAACGCCAGCGAGGCGGAGGTGTACGGCATCGGGATGTTCTTCATCTCCCTGGTGGTGTGGGCGGCCCTCGAATGGTATGCGCATGCGGGGGTATTCGATTCCGAGCGGACGCTCTTGTTCATCGCCTACCTCATGGGTTTGAGTATCGGCGTGCATCTCCTCGCACTCCTCGCGCTCTTTTTCGTTTTCCCTCTCCTGTACCTGCGCGACCGCGAACCGGAACGCATCACGACGAAGACCTTCCTGCTTTTCTGCCTCGTAGCCCTCGCAGGCTTCGCCGTCGTATACCCGGGCATCGTCAAGTTCATCCCGAAAATGCTCGCCGATCCCGTCGGGAAGTTCGTGGTCGTTCTCCTGCTCGCGGGGCTCGTCGCAGTGGTCGCATCGAAAACGATCCACGCACAAGTGCGGATGGGCGTCCTCGCTGCCTTGCTCATCATCCTGGGGTATTCCACCTACACGCTCGTGGTGATCCGCGCCAACCAGAACCCGGCGATGAACGAGAACGCGCCCAGAGACCTCGAGACGCTCTACAGCTATTTGAACCGCGAGCAGTACGGCGACTACCCCTTGCTCCGCGGATTTTCGTACAACAACCGCACCCAGGAAATCGATCAAACGAGGTTGAAGTGGTTCCCCCGTCGGTGGAACCCGGAAGAGAACGTGGTGAAAAACTACAAGAACTACTCGAGCGACTGGGATTACTTCATCCGGTATCAGCTCTACGAAATGTACATCCGGTATTTCCTCTGGAATTTCGTCGGGAGAGCGGGGGACACGCAGGGGGCGCCGCCGGTGATCGCCAGCGCGGAGGGAGACTGGTCCGAAAGCCCCGGATACCCGAACCGGTACTTCGCCATTCCCCTTCTACTCGGTTTGATCGGTGTCTTCTCCCATTTCCAGAAAGACCGGAAGACGTGGTTCGCGTTCATGATCCTCTTCCTCATCATGGGAGTCGGTCTCGTCGTCTACTTCAACATGGCCGACCCCCAGCCGCGTGAGCGCGATTACTTTTTCGTCGGGTCGTTCTACGTGTTCGCGCTGTGGGTGGGCATCGGCGTTTACGGCCTGTGGGAACTGCTCCGGGAGCGGCTCCGGTTCATGGAGACCGCGACGGCAGGCATCGGCCTCGCGGTGCTCGCCTTGCTCGTATGCCCGGGGAACATGTTGAAGCAGAACTTTCGGACGCACAACCGCCACGAGAACTACGTCGCGTTCGATTACGCGTACAACCTCCTCCAATCATGCGATAAAGACGCCATCCTCTTCACGGGCGGGGACAACGACACGTTCCCCGTCTGGTACATGCAGTACGTCGCAGGGGTGCGGCGGGACGTCCGCGTCGTGAACCTGAGCCTCGTCAATACGGCCTGGTACATGAAACAGCTCAAGAACGAGCGCCCATACGGCGCGAAGGTCGTCAACATCCCGTTCTCGGACCCGGAACTCGACCGCCTCCAGTTCAGCGGGGAAGCATGGGACCGCAAGACGATCTCGATCCCGATCGACCGGGCGACGTACGACACGAGCTGGATGCGGGGCGTGCCGACACTCGCCGGACGCGAGGTTCCCGCGACGATGGAATGGGAAATCGCGTCGGTGCGGAAGGACCGCTACGGGACGCCCATGCTCATCGCCGTGGAGATCATGATTCGGGAGATCGTCCGGAACCACATCAACGACCGCCCGATCTACTTCGCGCTCTCGACGGCGCCGGGCGACCGTCTCGGCCTCGACAACTTCCTCGTCGTCGAGGGCCTCGCGGCACGCGTCACGCCGTTCCGCCAGACCACGCAGTCCTTCCGGTATTACCCGCCGATGAACATCGAAGCGACGGAGAAGCACCTCATGCGCACGCGCACCGTCCCCGACAGCAACCGCGCCTTCGGGTTCATGTTCCGCGAGCTCGACAACCCGAAGATCAACCTGGACGAGGCGAGCACGCGGATGGTCTACAGTTACCGCCTGCTCTACATGGAGCTCGCGAAATCGCTGGAGCAGGACATCCACGACGGGAAGCGGGCACGCGAGGTGATGGACCGGATGGAACGGGTCATGCCCGAGGAATACCACGAGTTCGGCAACGAGATGCGCATGCAGCGGGCCCTGACGTACTTCGTCATCAAGGATAACGAACGCGCGCGCCGCGAGACGTTCGCCGTCGAGCGGATGATGATGCCCGACGTCGATCGGCTCATCCGCGGCGAGTCCCAGGACCCGACCGCCTTCTCCATTCTCCTCCAGTTGTACGAACAGACCGGCCAGAACGACCGCGCGCTCGCGCTGCTGGAAAAATACCAGCGGCACAACCCGGGCGACCCGAGCGTGGAAGCCGAGATCAGGAACCTCAAGGCCCGCATGGGCGTCCAGCCGAAGGATTCCTGACCATGCCGCGGACGCTCATCACCGGAGGTGCAGGGTTCCTCGGTTCCCATCTCTGCGAGCGACTCCTCGCAGAGGGACATGAGGTCATCTGCATGGACAACCTCATCACGGGGGACATGGACAATATCGCGCGGCTCATCGGCGAACCGGGGTTCCGTTTCATCAAGCACGACGTGACCGAGTACGTCTACGTCGAGGGCGGGGTGGATTACATCCTCCATTTCGCGTCGCCGGCGAGCCCGATCGATTACCTCAAGCTCCCCATCCAGACTCTGAAAGTGGGCAGTCTCGGGACGCACAAGGCGCTCGGCCTCGCGAAGGCGAAGCGCGCCCGGTTCCTCCTCGCTTCCACATCGGAGGTCTACGGCGACCCGACCGTCCACCCGCAGGTCGAAACCTACTGGGGCAACGTGAACCCCATCGGCCCGCGGGGCGTGTACGACGAGGCGAAGCGCTTCGCGGAAGCGATCACGATGGCGTACCACAACCACCACGGCGTGGACACGCGCATCGTGCGCATCTTCAACACGTACGGGGAACGCATGCGGATCGACGACGGGCGCGCCATCCCGGCGTTCATGTCGCAGGCGATCCGCGGGGAGGATGTGACGGTGTTCGGGGACGGCTCCCAGACGCGGAGCGTATGCTACGTGTCCGATCTCGTGGAAGGGGTATACCGGCTCCTGATGTCCGATTACATCCTGCCCGTCAACATCGGCAACCCCGACGAGATCTCCATGCTGGACCTGGCGCGCGAGGTCATCGACGTCGTCGGATCGAAGAGCCGCATCGTCTTTCAACCTCTGCCCGTGGACGACCCGCGCGTCCGCCGGCCGGACATTTCCCTCGCCCGCTCCGTCCTGGGCTGGGAACCGATCGTGCCGAGAAGGCTCGGCTTGGAACGGACGGCGGCGTATTTCCGGAAGCGTCTCGGTGTGCGCGCCCCCGAGGCCTCGTCGTCTTGACCGACACGCGAGGGGCAACGCGACGGTTGCGGCGATGCAGGGGCACACCGGCGGCGAGGAAGTCATGGGGCGGACGGGGTGGCTCGAACGGCCCCGCACCATCTGGGCGATTCTCCTCGTCGCCCTCTCGATCCGCAGCGGCGCGCTCATCCTCGTCGACGGCTTATCCCTGCGGAACGACCAGCGGAACTACCACGACGTCGCCGTACTCATCGCCCGAGGCGTTCCGTACGCGCCGCACTGGCCCCCGGGCCTCCCGTACTACCTCGCCGCATGGTACCTCCTTTTCGGGCCTGCCGAGACAACGGGACGTCTCGCCATGCTCGTTCTCTCTATCCCCTTCACGCTCCTGGTTTACCACCTCGGGCGGGTGTGCGCGGGTCGCCGGGCCGGATCGCTTCTCGCTCTCTGCTTCGCCTGCTACCCGACGTTCGTGTTCCATTCCGTCGAACCGCTGACGCAAATGCCTGCGGCCGTCGCCTTGCTCGGACTCGCCGCGGCGGTCTCGAGCGCACGTCCGTGGCGGCTCGGCGACATCGTATCCGGCGCCGCGGCTTCCGCGGCCGTTCTCGTCAGGCCTTCCGCTATCCTGCTCGTTCCCTTCGCCGCCGTCGCCAGATCCTTGCGCACGCGACGACTCGGAAGCGCGGGGCTGGCGCTGGCCACGGCAGCGGTCTTGATCGGGGCGTGGACGGTGAAGGCCTTCGAACTCGCGGGCGGTCCCGTTCTAATCAATTTCAACAACTCCCGGAATTTCTTCTACGGGAACAACCCCTACACGCCTCTCTACCGGACGTGGTGGCTGGGATCCCATACCTCGGGGGAGGAAGGCGTCCCGCCGGTATACACGGAACGCATCATGTCCATCGACCGCTTGCCGTTCCGCGCCAGGGATTCGGTTTTCCTCGATGCCGCGGTCACACATATTCTCGAGAGGCCCGACCTTTTCGCCCTACGGACGCTGAACAGGGTTCGGGCGTTCTTCGCCTACGACGTCTTTGCGGGAGCGTTCCTCTACAAGTTCTACGGGTTCCCACGGGCGGTCGGTCTCGGCGTCATCGCCCTGGACGCCCTCTTCTACGCGGTGTTCTGCATATCGGCCGCATTCGCGCTCGTCGCCGCGAAGGACAGAATCTCTTTCGGCCTGCGCGTCGCGCTCTGGATCCTCGTCCTGTACGCGATACCGTATGCGGTTTCCTTTTCCCACCCGACCTATCATTTCGCGGTCGTGCCGATGATCGGCCTTCTCGCGGCACCCCTTCTCGCCGCACCGTTGCGGGGGCGGGATGGTCTGCCGGCACGATGGCGCGGCCTGACCCGCGTGCGGAAAATCGCGTTCGCCGTTTTCCTGCTGGTGTTCCTTTTCATCCAACTGGAGTGGACATGGGTGATGTTCCCGCGCATCTGACGCGGGTCGACGAGGCTTCGCAAAGCCGCAGGGCGGAACGGCCGGTGAATGAACCGTGCCCTCAGGGAGACGCGCATTGTTTTTTCCCTTCGCGTACTCTATCTTTTTCCCGCGAACGGCGACGTACCCAAGTGGCTAAGGGGGCGCTCTGCAAAAGCGCTATGCATCGGTTCGAATCCGATCGTCGCCTCCAACCAGGAAGGAACGCTCACATTGCCGGGGTGGCGAAACAGGTAGACGCGAAGGACTTAAAATCCTTTGGATTTGGAAAAATCCGTGCGGGTTCGAATCCCGCCCTCGGTACTTCGGCACCAAGGACCTCGTGATGCGTCCCCTCGACTCCCACCCCTCGTCCCACATCGAATCGCACCTCATGCCCGGCATCATGCGCAAAGCCCCTGCCTTGTTGGGTATTGCGGGTGTGGTCGTCTTCTCCGCGGCGACGGCTCTCGGACAGATCGTCCCAGGGACCGGCGGGGGGACGCGGGAGAAGAGCACGGAACGCACCACGATCACGGATATCGCCGATCACGTGGTGGAACTGCCCGTCAGCGACGCGAACTACATCGTCGGGCCGACGGATCTCCTCAATCTCACCATCCTCGCGGAACGCTCTTATTCGTTCGACGTGATGGTGGGGTCCGACGGGCGCATCGTCATCCCCACGCTCGGTGACGTGCACGTGACGGGGCGCACGCTGGCGGAGGTGCGGCGCCTCGTGGGCGCCGTCGTCCAGCGCACGTTCCGGGACGCCGATTTCACCGTGAGCCTCATCCGCGCGCGGCGCATCAAAGTCTCGGTGACGGGGGCGGTGAGGGAGCCGGGCGTCATCACGATGCCGGCCACGGCGCGCGTGACGGAGGCGCTCGCGTACGCGGGGGGCATCGTCCGCGACACGACGGCTCTGCGCGGCATCACCGTGCGGCGCGGCGATTCCGTTTTCACGGCCGATCTGCTCTCGTTCTACCGCAACGGCGACTTGTCGCGCAACCCCTTCCTCATGGGGGGCGACGTCGTCCACTTCCCGCGCATCGACCGACGCGTCGGCGTGTTCGGGGCGGTGAATTACGAGGGGCACATCGACTGGATGCCGGGCGAACGCCTCTACGAGTACATCCGTCTCGCGGGAGGGTTCCGCTCGTCGGTCTACCCCGACAGCGTGCTCATCGTGCGATTCCTGCCGGACAACAAGACGACGGTGAATATCTACGTCAACCTCCAGGGATACCCGGAAGACCCCTCCGGCGACGTCCCCATGGAACCGGGCGACCTCGTGCTCGTGAAAGGGTACTCGAAGTACCGTCACCACCGGCTCGTCCTCCTGAAAGGGGAGGTGAAGTTCCCGGGGAGCTATTCCATCGAGCCCGGTGTGACGCGACTCTCCGACGTCATCCGCCGCGCGGGCGGTTTCACGGCGGAGGCGGCGCTCGAGGACGCCACGGTCATTCGCCCGCCCGACGAATCGGAGCGCGACAAGGAATTCGAACGGCTCGCGAAAATCAATCCGGCCGACATGCGCGAGGACGAGTACGAGTACTTCAAAGACCGGTCGCGCGAGCGCGTGGGCCAGCTCGTCGTCGATTTCCACCGCCTCTTCGTCGAAGGGGACCGGCGCGAGGATATCGTCCTCCAGGACAAAGACATCGTCGAAATCCCTTCCCAGAAGAATTACATCCGCGTGATCGGCCGCGTCAACAACCCGGGGAACGTCATCTACCGGCAGGGATGGTCGTACCGCCAGTACATCGACGCATGCCAAGGCTACGGCTGGCGCGCGGACGACGGCGACGTGCGTATCATCAAGTCGCGCACCGGCGAGTTCGTCGATGCGAGCGATGAGAGCCGTTACGACCTCGAACCGGGGGACACGATCTGGGTTCCCGAAGTGCCGAAGAGGAAATTCTGGGACATCGCCCTGACCACGCTGAGCGTGCTCGGGCAGGTGGCCGGGATCGTGGGCATCGTCATCGCCCTCTCGCGCCTGTGACGGTATGAGCGAACCATCGAAAATACTCCCCGGCGAAGACAACGCCTCGGCGCAGGCGACGGATCCCCTCGCAGCCTTTTGGTCACTCATGAAGGAAGAGCGGGCCGTCATCCTGCGGATCACGGCGGCGGTCACGTTCCTGGCGACCCTCTACGCCTTCGTGATGCCGCACACGTACAGCTCGACGGTCACGATTCTGCCCCCCCAGCGGCAGGAGCGCGGAGCGGGTCTCGCGGATGTTCTCGCAGTCGGCGGTACCGCAGACATGTTCGATGTCGGGGCGACGCTCGGTTTCGGGGCACGCCCGTCCGACATCTTCGTCAAGATTCTCGCCAGCAGGACGGTCTCCGACTCGCTGATTCGCACATTCCGTCTCGATGCCTTTTTCGGCATCCCCCCGGGCAAGCCGTGGAGGCTCGCGGCGAGACCCCTGAGGGATGCGACAACCATCGAGGGGACCAAGGACGGCATGATCACCGTGACCGTTTCCCTCAAGACGTCCTACCTGCCGTCGGAGAGGGAAATCGACAGTGTCAAACGGACGGCTGCGGATCTCGCCAACGCATACGTCCGTTACCTCGACGCGGTCAACCGCGAGAAGATGGTGTCCGCGGCGACGAACTCGCGCAAGTTCATCCAGGAGCAGTTGGACCGGACGGCCGCCGATCTCGATTCCGCCTACACCGATCTCGTGGCGTACCAAGAGTCGCGCCGCGCCCTGATGGTGGACAAACAGCTCGACGCGCTCGTCACGACCGCCGGTGCGTTGAAACTCCGCCTCGCCGAGGCATCGGCCGAACTCGGGGTCGCCCGACGGGACATGCTGCCGTCGAGCCGGACCGTTCGGGAACTCGAGTCCAAGGTCGCCGAACTCCAGAAACAGTACGACCGGCTCACCGTGGAAGGCGGGGGGGACAAGGATTTCCTCCTCGCGTTCGCGAAGTTCCCGAAAGTCGCGCGCGACCTTTCGTTCCTGATGCGGCGAGTGAAATTGCTGGAGGAAGTCAACGCTTACCTCACGAAGCAGTTCTACAAGGAACGGGTGCAGGAAGCGCGCGACCTGCCGACCGTGCAGGTGCTCGACCCGGCGGTCCCGGCATGGGAACGGACCGCGCCGCGTCGCATGCAGTGGATGCTCGTCTCCTTCGTCGTCGGCCTGATCGGGTCCGTCGTGTTCGTCGTGGGGAAACACACCGTCCGCAAGCGGCGGGAGCGGGGAAGGCATGCGGGCGGGTCGGACGCATCGGATCGGCCGGCGTGAGGAGGCGGCGGCGATGCGCTGCACCGCCCCGGTGGCCTCCGCTCCACGCGTAACGCGATCGACCGCATGCGGCGTGGCCGCGAACGGATTCTCCCCCCCACGGCGCCTGGAGAGACGTGCGTGATGAAAACGTTCGGCGCTTGCATGGACCGCATCGCGCAGGGAGCGCACCGCGCCGAAATCGCGATGGTGATCCTCCTGTGGCTCCTCTGCATACTGTTCACGCCGGCCGTCATCGAACACCCCCTCTACGCCGCGGCGTTCGCCGCCCTGGTCCTGATGGGGTGGCTTCTCCTCGTACACCCGAAAACAGCCCTGTTCGCTGCCGTCGGCGGTATCGTGCTCGTCGAGGAGTTCAATCTCGCAGGCACCGAGGCATTCTTCCAGAGCGGGATCGGGAGTTCCGTTCTCGCCCTGCGCGTGTTCGGCGTCAATATCGTGGACGCGCTCACCCTCATGTTCCTCGTCCCCGCACTGGTCCGGGCATGGACGGACTGGTACCGGTACGGGAAAAGCCCCTTCCGCCCGATGGACGCTTTCTTTCTCCCCATCGTCGCGGTATACATCTTCGGCGCCGTGCAGGGTCTGTTCCACGCCCTCACACCGAAGCACTACGCGTGGGAAGCGCGGGAGATCCTCACCATCCTCTCCTGGTACTTCGTCGCCTCGCGCACGCTCACGGCGAGGAGAGACGTCGTCATCCTCGTCGCCGTTCTGCTGGGCGTTTTCCACCTGAAGTCCCTCCTGTTCGCATGGCGCGTGCTCGCGGGGAAAGGGCTCTTCTACGGCTTCGATTTCTACCGGCCCGCATTGGGGTCGGACGTGTCGATGACGGCGGTGCCCCTGATCGCCGCGTTCGCGGCGACCGTGCTCGTGCGGCAGGCGCCGCGCTGGTTCCGCCCGCTCATGATGTGCCTGCTCGCGTATTGGAGCGTGTGGTTGATCGGTTCGCTGGGGCGTTCCGTATACCTGACGACAGCGGTCGCCCTCCTCATCCTCTTCCTCGCGGTGCGGAAGGAAGCGCGCCCGAAGGACATCCTCCAACCGCTGGCCGCAGCAGCCGCCGGGGCGGCGGCTTTCGCATTCCTCGCTCTGACGGAAGCGAACCGCGCGCTGGTCTCGACGATGTTGAGCACGGCGTTCAACTGGGTGGACGCCATCCTCGTCTACCAGGACCTCTCGATGGCCCAACGGGTGATGGAATTCCTCAATATCTCGGAGACGCTCAGCCGCGCCGGGGCATGGCTCTGGGGATTCGGCTGGGGTGCGCCCTGGTCTGAAATCGTCGTGCACCACCCCATCGACGTCGCGTCGTTCGAGTACATGGAGGCGGTCCGCGGCGTGCACACGAGCGCGCATATCGACGCTCTCTACTACCTGTTGAAAGTGGGCATCATCGGAACGCTCGTCCTCTACGCCGCGTATGCGCGTTTCGTCGTCGCGGCGGTGCGGGAATTCCGACGGCCCGCGCCCCCCGCCGATCGCGTCGCCCTCGCGGCCATGATCGGCGCGTTCGTCGTCTTCCTCCCGAACTTCGTTTACTTCGTGAAACTGAAACTCATCCTCGGCATCCTCTTCGGCTGCCTTTCCTGCATCCGTGCGGCGGAGGCGAGGACGTGATCGAGGCGGGAGCTACGGCAGCAGCCGGCATCGAGGCCGGATCTTTCCCCGGCGGCCTGACGCGGCGCATCATCGGCAACATCACGGCCCTGACCGCCGCGCAGATCTTCTACCGCCTCGTCTCGCTGGTCCTCTCCATCATCCTCATGCGCTACCTGGGTGTCCGCGAACAGGGCGTATACGGACTCGTTCTCAATTTCACCGCCATCTTCGGGGCGTTCGCGGATCTCGGGATTTCGAATCTCGTGATCCGTGACATGAACCAGGATCGCTTCGACCCCTCCCGACTCATTTCGACGTATCTGACCCTGCTCGTCGCCGCGAACGTCGTCCTCTTCGCGGCCGCCTTCGCCACCGCCGCCGCCCTCGGGTACGAGAAGCGCGTGACGGCGGCGATCGTGCTGGCGGCTGCCGGTACCGTCGGGCAGGGCGTCAGCTCGGCGTTCTATGCGGCGCTGGTCGGCCGGGAAAGGATGAAGCGGGTCGCCCTCCTCGAAGTGGCGGCGACGCTCGTCGTGGCCGCCGGGGTGACGGCCGTCGTCCTCGCGGGGGGGGGCGTCGTGGAACTCGCCGGCGTGTCGGCACTCGCGGGCTTTGCGCGCCTCGTCCTGTTCGCACGGCCCGTGCTCCGGCTCTTTCCCGGCATCGGCCTCGTCCCCGACCTTCGCCGAGCCCTGTCCCTCCTCCGCAGAGGGGTGCCGTTCATGCTGCTCGTCGGGAGCTACGCCCTGCTCACGCGCGTCGATGTCGTTCTCATCGAGTGGCTGTCCGACGAGTTCACCCTCGGTATCTACACCGCCGCCGCACGTTTGACGTACCCCCTGACCATCCTCTCCATGATGACGGCGACGGCGGTGTTCCCGGTGCTGTCGCGTTGCATGGTCGACCGCTCCGGCGCGGCGTTCACCCTCGTCCGCTCCACGATGCTCTGGCTCGCCGCGGCGGGGCTGGCCGTCGCGGCACCGGTCGCATTGCTCGCGCATGAGATCATACCGCTCCTCGCGGGCTCCGCCTATGCCCCTGCGGGCAACGTGCTCCGCATCCTCATCTGGTACATCCCCATCCTCTACCTCTATCAAGTCGTCGGCGACATGCTGGTCGCGGCGAACCGGGTATGGGGCGTCGTCGCCATCACCCTCGTGTGCCTCGCCGTCAATTTCGCCCTGAACACGCTCCTCATCCCGCGATACGGCGCGTTGGGTGCGGCCGTGACGACCATCGCGTGCGAGGCCCTCCGCTGTGCGGGACTGCTGTCGTATGCGCGTTTCGGTCTGAAATTCCGCCTCCTGAGGGAGGGGACCACACCGCCGTGAGCCGCCGCACCATTCCCGTGTCCCTTGTCCTGACCACGCTCAACGAGGCGCGAACCATCGGGGCATTCCTCGATTCGGTGGCCTCCCAGAGCGTGCTCCCCCGCGAGGTGGTGATCTGCGACGGCGGATCGACGGACGGGACCGTCGAACGGATCCGGGAACGGACGGAGGACGCTTACGACATCGTCCTGATCGTCGAGCCGGGGGCGAACATTGCGGCAGGCAGGAATGCCGCCGTCGCTGCAGCCCGGTCGGAAATCATCGCAGTCAGCGACGCGGGGTGCGTGCTGGACGGCGAATGGCTGGAACGCATCACCGCCCCGCTTCTCGAGGATCCTTCCATCACCGTGGTAGGCGGCGGGTATGGGTACGTGGCGGATACGCCGTTCGAACGCGCTGCCGCCGCAGCCGAAATCGCCGTGGAAGACCTGGACCCGGAGCGGTTCCTCCCCTCCAGCCGATCCATCGCGTTTCGCCGTTCCGCCTGGCGCGATGCAGGCGGGTACCCCGAGTCTCTCACCTTTGCAGGCGAGGACACGGCGTTTTGCCTCTCGCTGAAACGCGCCGGCCACACCATCCACGTCGAAACGGGCGCGCGTGTCGCCTGGCGCCCGCGCGCGACACTCCGCGCGTACATTCTCCAGCACTACCTCTACGGCGTCGGCGACGGCGAGTCCGGTTCGAAGAAGGAGTTCTACGGGAAAATCGCGGTGAAGACGGCCGTCGGTACGCTCCTCCTCGGCCTCGCCGTCTTCCACCACCCGCTCTGGCTCGCGGCGGCGTCGGCTCTCTGCGCGCTGTACGCCGCCCGCCTCCATCGCCTCTACCGATGGGCGGGGCGTCCCCTCGGGACCAGGGCCGGCGCCTTGTGCCTCATCGCGGTGAAGGAACTCAGCGTCATGAGCGGTTTCCTCAGAGGCTCGGTCCGACGACTCTTCGGGCGGTGACACGAACGGCCGGAGCCCTCGGCTATGGAGGTTCCGGGATGGAAGAGCGGGGATACGGGGGCGCACGCCGATAGAATCGGACAATGAAGAGCGGAAAATCAAAACCTCGTATTTTGGGCGGGGTGCGGGCGGATACCTTCTCTTGGGCGTGCACCCTGGGGAATCGCGCATGCACGAGGAAACCCAAACGAATTTCGACCGACAGGACCACACGCACGCGGAACTCACTTCGCGAACCGTTGTATGTTTCGCGGGCAACGACTGGTGGGTGCATAACCCCTACACCGAAAAGCAGTGGATGCTCCGCCTCGTCGGGCGAGGGTATCGCGTGCTCTTCGTCAATTCCATCGGCATCGGCGTCCCGCGCTTATCCACGCCGAAAGTCCCCCTGCGCCTGGTACGGAAAATTTCCAGTCTCCTGCGTTTCCTGTGGAAGTCGCAGGGAGTATGGGTTTTCACGCCTCTCCTCGTTCCCCTGTGGTCGATCCCTTTCGTGGAACGGTTGAACGCAGCGCTCTTGACCTTCCAGCTTCGCTTCCTGCTCCGCTTCCTCCGCATGCGGCGGCCGGTTTTCTGGGCCGGTCTCCCCACGGCGGCGACCCTCCTCGACCGTTTTCCCCATAACGGCTCCGTCTACTACATCCAGGACAATTACCTCGCTTACTACGACCGGATGACCTTCTCGAGCGTCGCCGAGCATCACGCGTCCCTCCTCGAACGGTGCGACGCGGTGATCTGCGCCTCCGTGGCGATGTACGATGAAGTGCGGGCGAAGAGAGGGAATGTGCACTACATCCCGCACGGCGTTGCGAAGCCTTTCCTCGAGGCGGAGCTCGACAGGAACGAGCCCCCACCGGAAACCATGCAGAGTATCCCACACCCCATCGTCGGGTACTGGGGGTCGCTCGAGGTGCTGCAGGACCAGGCCCTTCTCGCACGCATGGCGGAACGACACCCCGAGTGGTCCATCGTGCTCATCGGGCAACCGATGTACGATTTCTCCCGACTCCGGAAATACCCGAACATCCATTTCCTCGGCTATCTCCCGATCGAGGAGATCCCTCGATACGGCGCGCATTTCGACGTGGCCGTCGTCTCGTGGGTTCAGAACGAGTGGGTGCGGTACAGCGCCCCCGTGAAAGCGCGCGAATACTACGCCATGGGGAAACCCGTCGTCGCCCCCGTCATCCTGGAGATCGCCCGCGAACTGCCGGGCGCGCGGACGGCCGCCGATATCGAGGAGTTCATCCGGGCGGTCGAGGAAGAACTCGCTTCCGACTCGCCGGAGAAAAGGCGCCGGCGGCGCTCACTCGTCGCCCACCAGAGCTGGGATTGGTCGGCGGGTCTCGTCGCCGGCGTTCTGGAAGGGCTTGTCGGGCATTCCACGAGCGAGAGGAAGAACAGCGGCGCTCGAGCTCGGTGAGCGTATCCCTTCGTGATACCTGAATGTCGGTGGCGGAGAAGGAGCCTCGTCCTCTGCAGGTCGTTCGTGGGATTGGTCGGCGGGCCCCGTTACCGACGTTTTGCGACGGCATACTGGGGATTCCATGGACAGGCGAAAGGGAACGAAAGAACATCCCCCGGCAGCTCCGCGAATGCGGCGCTTCGCGATGCATGCGGTGAGACTCCGCCCCTGCGTTCGCGGAGAGCGCAACGGCGTTCCCCCACGGAGATCGAGCGATATTCTTCTCGACACCAAGAGGCGGACGGGGCACGACGGGGTCGGTCTGCGTGATCCCTATGCTCTCGCTTCCGCGAGATAAAAGGACGTACCGGTCCGATTTCTGGGAGTAGCGTCGCGCGGTGAGCCGTACCGCCGCTCATGAGGGCTTCCTTCATCACGGGGAATCGAGAGCCGATGCAGGGGGGCGCTCGAAACAGGGAGCACCCGTTCAGCATCTCATCTCTGCCTTCATATCCTGCACCCGTCGATGAAGGAGGCAGAAAGTCGCCTGGACATGATTCGACCCCGGTTTCCCATTTGATTTTCAGAATGCGCAACGACATTCGGGAAAGGGAACGCCGCATTCCTTCGACGCACAGGAAAGAACCGCAGCATGCCTCCGATCCGGCTAACCACGATCCGATCGCTCGGCTTTCGAGGGAGCATGCGCATTCGAGGGTATTCGGATCCCCCGAAAAAACGGGGGGAAGCGCATGACCCTGGTCGTGAAGGGAAGCTCGTGCATTCACCCGGACGATGTCGATGATCGGGCAGGTGTGCGATAGGGGCCGTTCGGCAGGAAAAGGTTTCCCGGAAGATGCGGGAACCCATGCGTCCCGGAGCACAACCGATGCCCCCCTCGAGCCGGGCGGTTCAGGGTCCAGTCCGCCTTCCTTGGTTCCGTTTTTCGAGAGGGATGGATGAAAGAGGGGAGAACGAATATCGAAACCGGACCAGATACATGTTCCTCTCGTCTTGGCCGGTCTCGGCGGTCCTTCTTTCATCGACCGAGACAACGTCGATGGTCTTATGAAAACCGCTCGTCTCGCCGAACGGTTCTCCACACCTTCCTGTGGCCGCGTTCGAGCGGTGCACGACGTCTCACGGCTGCGCTGGTGCCACAGTTTCAAAATGGCGGGCGAAAGAAAAACGGAATGCGTACCTTCACAGGAGGCAATTCACTCATCGAGACTTCCCCCATGGAGAGAATCCGCGACATCCTCCGCCCGGCGACGGGAGGCATCCCCGCGTCGTGCGTCACCGCCTTGCTGTTCGCCTTTGTGTTCGCCGGAATCCGCCCAACGGCCGAGGCCCAGAACACCGTCGGCCTGATCCGTTCCGACCCGCGCGCCTGCCCCGGCTACACGCTGTTCGCGCCGATCATGAGCACGAGCGCATTCCTCATCGACAACGAGGGGCGACTCGTGCACCGGTGGGACGGCACCTACATGCCGGGTCTCGCCGTGTACCTCCTGGAGAACGGCAACCTCATCCGGATGTGCCGGACGAACCCGGCAGACCCCGAGGGAGGCGGCCGTATCGAGGAAGTGGATTGGGAAGGCAACCTCGTCTGGAGCCTCAACAGTTCCCAGACGCCGTACGAATTCCACCACGACATCGCCCCCATGCCGAATGGGAATTTCCTCGTTGTGGCGCGCGAGACGAAATCGAAGGAAGAGGCGATCGCGGCGGGGCGTGACCCGAGATATTTCACGTCGGAAAACTTTCTCCCCGACCTCGTCATCGAGTTGAAACCGGACGGGCACGGTTCCGCCGGGATCGTCTGGGAGTGGCATTTCTGGGACCACATGAGCTCGGCCATCCCCGGCGAATGGAAAGCGAACGGCAGGCCGGTCGGGAAAGACATCGCCGACCCCGGCAAGCTCGATATCAATTACGTGACGAACGGCAACCCCGACTGGCTGCACTGCAACGCGGTCGACTACAACGCCGCCCTCGACCAGGTCGTGCTGAGCGGCCACTCGACCGGAGAGCTGTACGTGATCAGCCACGCGACTGCCGATTATGCCGATATCGCGGCGGGCATCGAAGCGGCCAGAGGGCCCGCGGGCGATTTCCTCTACCGGTGGGGAAACGCCGCGGTCTACGTCAGGGGACCAGCCAAGGGACAGAAACTGTTCGGCCAGCACGACGTCCAGTGGATCGCGGAAGGACTGCCGGGCGAGGGGAACTTCCTCGTGTTCAACAACGGCCTCTTCCGCTACGATGGGCCGTACTCGACGGTGGAGGAAATCGTCCCACCCCTCCGCGAAGACGGGACGTACGCTCTCGAGGAGGGGAAGCCGTACGCCCCGGAGAACCCTCTATGGCTGTACCGGGCGCCCAAGCCCGCGGATTTCTACTCGAAGAACATCTCCGGCGCCCAGAGGCTCCCGAACGGGAACACGCTCGTCTGCGAGGGGGCGCGGGGGCGTTTCTTCGAAGTGACGCCTTCCGGCGAAATCGTCTGGGAATACATCAACCCCGTCAACGATTCCGGGGCGATGCAACAGGGCGCCGCACCGGAGAGGAATTCCGTCTTCCTCTGCCGGCGGTACCCGCGCGAATATCCTGCTTTCGCCGGACGCGACCTCACACCGGGGGACCCCATCGAACGGTACACGACGGAGGCACGGTTCCCGCGTTCATCGCACGGCATGGACCTCTCGGTCGCACCGAACCCGGCGCGTTCGGATATCGTGGTTCGCTTTACGCTCGAGACCCGGTGTCGCGTGTCGCTGAAGGTCTTCGATGCGCTGGGGCGCGAGACGGCCCGTCTCGCAGACGGCGTCCTGCCTCCCGGCATGCACACGCGGACGGTTTCCACAACCGGTCTCAGGCCCGGCGTCTATTTCGTCCGCTTCTTGCGTGGGAAGGAAACGGAGACGGCGCACCTGGTGGTCTCGCGCTGAGGAAGGCTTGCGTTTTCGTCGGAAAGGGAATACCTTCCTTCGAAGCCCATGGAGTAATTGATACTCTCAACATTCCTTAACCGGTTCCGGTCGTTTTCCCCCGATGCGCGTGGTTTGCGCCGGGGGTGCGCTCATTCTCTTTCATTTCACCGATACATCGAGGAGGGTGTATGAAAACCTTCAGGTACATGTTCGCAATCGCCGTTCTGGTGCTGCTCGCCGCAGGGGTGGACACCTCGCTCGCCCAAATGAGCGGGGCTTACACGATCAATAGCGGACAGCCGACCGGGGGGACGAACTTCCAGACCTTCACGGCCGCCATCTCGGCGCTGACGGCAAGCGGTGTCAGCGGACCGGTGACCTTCACGGTGGCGCCGGGTTCGGGGCCCTACACGGAACAGCTCTCCATACCGGCCATCACGGGTGCGAGTGCGATCAACACCATCACCTTCGACGGCAACGGCCAGACACTCCAGTTTTCGCCGACATCGGCGAACTATTCCGTCATCGACCTGAACGGGGCGGATTACATCACGTTCACGAATCTCAACGTGATCGGATTGAGCAATACGTACGGCCACCTGTTCAAGCTGAGGAACCAGGCGGATTACATCCGCATCCAAAACTGTACGCTCGACCTCAGCGCGATCACGAACACGACGAGCTCATATTCCTCGTGGATCGCCGCCAGCAACTCGCTGACCTCCAACACGACGACGGGGAACAACGCGAATTACCTGACCGTCGAGGGGAACACCTTCGTCGGCAACCCGTATTACGGCATCAGCCTGTACGGGACGAGCACGAGTTCGCTCTGCACAGGCAACACGATACGGAACAACACATTCCAAAACTGCTACTATTACGTCATCCGCCTGTACTACCAGACGGCCGCCACCATCGACAACAACACGATCAAGGACTTCTACGCTTACGGCATCTACGCGTATTACCTCACCGCGAGCACCATTACGAAAAACGAGATCAGCAGGCCGACGCGCTCGAGCATCACGACGTACTACGGCATCTACCTCTCGACCGGCTGTGCCGGCATCACCATCGCGAAGAACCGCCTGTTCAACCCCTGCGGGTACAACCCGACCTCGTCGACATCCTCATACGGCATCTACAATAGTTCGACATCCGCTACCTCCGGCAATGAGATCAAGATCGTGAACAATGCCCTGTACACCTTCAACGGGACCGGCTCGCAATACGGGATATACGCCGCTGGCACATACGTATGGGTGTACCACAATACCGTCTCGCTCGACTACACCGCTTCGACATCCACGAGCACGGTCTACGGCATCTACACATCGGCGACGAGCGGCGTCGGGCCCGACGTCAAGAACAACATCGTCAGCATCACGAACGGCGGCACGGGTACGAAATACTGCCTGTATTTCTCCGGGGCGTCGACGACGACGAGCAATTACAACGACCTGCACATGGGCTCGACGGCGGGGATCAATTACATCGGGTACTGGAATGGGAACACCGCGGCGACGCTCGCCGTGTGGCAAAGCTACACGCCGGGCTATGACGCGGCGAGCAAGTCGGTAGACCCCCAGTTCGAGAGCCCGTCGACGGGCAACCTCAAACCCGGCGAGGCGCTCATCGACAATATGGGTACGAACCTCACGGGCTCGCCCTACAACATCACCGACGACATCACCGGCGCGACGCGGAGCACGACGCCCGACCCGGGCGCCTGGGAGTTCACCCCCCAGCCGATGACCGTATCGAGCGTCGTGACGACGCAGACGAACACGTCCACCGTCCTGCGGGGGTCGACGAACCAGCAGATCATCGAGGTGACGGTCACGACGACGGGGACCTTGTCGCCAATCTCGCTCACCCAGCTCAACCTCAGCACGAACGGCTCGACGAGCGCGTCCGACATTGCGAACGCCAAGGTGTACTACACCGGCTCCAGCCCCGTCTTCAACACGAGCAACCTCTTCGGGACGACGGTCTCGCCGAGCGGGGCGTTCGCCGTCACGGGCTCGCAGACCCTCTCGGCGGGAGTCAACTATTTCTGGGTCACGTACGACATCGCTTCGAACGCGACGCCCTGTAACGTCGTGGATGCCGAGTGCCTGTCGGTCGTGGCCAGCGCGGCGACGCATAACGCGAACCCGTCCGCTCCCACGGGGAACCGCATGATCAAGGCGCCGCTCAGCGGGACGTACGTCATCGACCGCCGCCTCACGCCCGGCTGTACCGTGTACACGTCCTTCACGGACGCGGTCAGCGACCTCGTCACGCTGGGTGTTACGGGACCGGTGGTCTTCGACGTCGCGGCGGGTTCCGGGCCGTATACGGAGCACGTCTCGATCGCTCCGATCAACGGCGTGTCGGCCGTCAACACCGTCACGTTCCGGGGGCACGGCGACACCCTGCAGTACACGCCCACCTCGTCCGACGTCTCCATCGTCGACCTCAACGGGTGCGACTACGTGATTTTCGACAGCCTGACGGTCAGGACGCTCAGCACGACGTACGGCGTCGGTTTCCTGCTCCGAAACCAGTCGGACAACATCACGGTCCGGAACTGCCGCATCGACCTGACCGCTCTGCCGGCGAGCGCGGGGAGCTCGACGGCGTACATCGCCTCCTCGAACTCCCTCACGAGCGTCACTCAGGCCGGCAACACGGCCAACGACTGCACGTTCGAGGACAACGTCATGGTCGGCACGCCGTACTACGGTATCTCCCTCAACGGGACGAGCACGACGGTGTTCTGTACGGGGAACACGATCCGGCGGAATTCCATCAAGGTCTACTACTACGCCGTGCGCCTGTACTACCAGACGGGAGCGCTCGTGGACAGCAACACCATCACGGACCCGTACGGGTACGGGGTGTACTGTTACTACGCGCCGTCGAGCACGGTGTCGCGGAACGACATCAGCCGCCCGACGCGAACGACGTCGACGACGGTTTACGGCGTGTACGTTACGACGGGATGTACCGATGTGACGGTGGAGAAGAACCGGGTCCACAACATGTTCGATCTCATCCCGACGAATACGAGCTCGACATATGCGTTCTATTGCTCGGCATCGGGAACGTCCACCGCGTACGTCACGTTCAAGAACAACCTCGTCTACAACATCGGGGGACAGGGCGCACAGTACGGCATCTACAACAGCGGCGCGTACGTACGCCTCTACCACAACACCGTCGCGCTCGACGACCAGGGGACGACCAGCGCGGCGTCCTATGCCGTCTACGTTGCGAGCACGACGGCGCCCGGCACGGACGTCAAGAACAACTGCATCACGGTGACGCGGAGCGGGACGGGCGCGCAGTACGGGTTGTATTTCTCGGGGAATGCGGCCGTCTCGTCCAATTACAACAACCTCTACGTCCTCTGCCCGGGGAACCCGCAGGCGTACACCGGTTACTTCAACGGGCAGTACGGCGGTACGCTCGCCCAGTGGAAGACGGTGAACAACGGCGCGTTCGACCAGAACAGCATCGCCGTCTACCCCGCGTACGAACTGCCCGATTCGGGGAATTTACGCCCCCAGGCGCTCGCCCTGAACAACTCGGGGACCGACCTCTTCACCGGAGGCTTCGTCACCGATGACATCCTGGGGAACCCCCGCAGCGCGACGCCCGACCTCGGCGCATACGAGTTCACCCCCGGCCCCATGTCCTACGCGTCCTCGACGGCGTTTCAGAATGTGACGTCGCTGATCCCCATCGGGATGCCCGACGCGCAGATCATCGGCGTCATGGTCCAGACGGTCGGCGCCCTCTCGCCGATCAGCGTGACGAGCATGACGTTCAACACGAACGGGTGCACGTCCACGTCGGACATCAGCGCGGCGAAAGTCTTCTACACGGGGACTTCGCCCGTGTTCTCGACGGCTGTGCAGTTCGGCAGTACGGTGTCCTCGCCGAGCGGTTCCTTCACCGTCACCGGTTCCCAACAGCTGGAGGCGGGACCGAACTACTTCTGGCTCACGTACAGTATTTCCCCCTCCGCGACCCCCAACGACACGGTAGACGCCCAGTGCACATCGCTGACCGCCGGGGGGAGCCCGCGGACGCCTACCGTGACGGACCCGCCGGGCTTCCGCATCCTCCAGCCGGCGCTCAGCGGTTCCTACACGGTGGGGACGGGGGGGAACTTCGCGACGTTGACCGAGGCGTTCACCCAGATCAACAACCTC
This sequence comes from Bacteroidota bacterium, assembly GCA_029907355.1. GTDB lineage: Bacteria > Bacteroidota > Ignavibacteria > SZUA-365 > SZUA-365 > JARYLZ01. The sequence continues at coordinate 32,545 of JARYLZ010000017.1, forward strand.
GGCTTGAGCGGCAACACGACGCTGAACATCATCAGCAACGTCACCGAACCGGGGACGGCGGCGCTGTACGAGTGGGTCAACGTGCCCCCGACCGCGTCCTACCGGCTCGTGATCCAGCCGTCGGGCGGGAGCGCACGGACGGTCTCGGCCAACGTATCGGGCGCCGTCATCCGCCTCGTCGGTGCGGACAACGTCGTCATCGACGGTCTGAACAGCGGCGGGAACAGCCTCACGCTCTCCAACACCGGTACCTCCACACAGGCCGTGGTCTGGCTGCAGAGCCTCGGCACGGGCGCCGGCTGCCGCGAGGTTTCGATCCGGAACTGCACGGTCCTCTGCGGGTCGAACACGACGACATCGTTCGGTATCCTCGTGAACGGGACCACATCGCTGTCGACGGGGGCTTACACCAGCGACAACGACCGCATCACGATCCAGAACGTCAACGTGAAACGGGCGCTGTACGGGATCTGGGTCGCCGCCGCGAGCCCGGGCTTCAACGACTCCCTGACGATCACGGGATGCACGATCGGCTCGGCCACCGCGAGCGAGTACATCCACTACCGCGCGGTCTACCTCGAGGGCGTCGTCACGCCGCTCGTGACGCAGAACACGATCACCGGCGTCTTCGACGACAAGGACGGCTACCGCGTCGTGGGCATCGAACTCGGTTCGAACGTCGTGAACGCCGCCATCACGCGGAACAACATCACGAACATCAAGGGGCTGTGGTACGATGCGTCGATCGACGACGCGAACGGCGCCTTCGGGATCAAATCGACCTCCACGACGAACGTGCGGAACCTCCTCATCGCGAACAACATGATCACGGACGTGATGAGCTTGGGGTATTACGACTACAAGGAGAGCCAGCCGTACGGCATCTGGCTCTACGGCGGGGACACCGTCAAGATCTACTACAACAGCGTCTACCTCGCAGGAACGTTCACGAACTACAGCACGTCGGCCGCGTGCTGCATCTACAACACGTCGGTGACGAACGTCGACATGCGGAACAACGTCTTCCGCAACTCGATCACGGGGCCGAGCGGCACGTACTCGTACGCGATCTGGGCGCCTGCGAGCAATTACCTCTTCTCCGTGATCAACAATAACGACTACTACGTTTCCGGCGCAAACGGTGTGCTGGGCTTCTACGGTTCGGACAAGACGACGCTGGCTGCGTGGCAGGCCGCATCGGGCCAGGACAACGCGTCGGTCTCGGTGGACCCGGTGTTCGTATCCACGACGAACCTCCACATCGCCTCCGGCTCGACGGCGAGCCAGCTCGAGTCCGGCGGGGCGACCATCCCGGGCATCGCGATCGATTACGACGGGGACGTGCGGCCCGGCCCGAGCGGATCGCAGAACGGCGGCGCGCTTGCACCGGACATCGGGGCGGACGAGTTCGACGGCAAGCCCAACGACCTCATCCCGCCTGCGATCGCCGTGACGCCGCTCGACACGACCTCGTCGACGGCAACGCGGACGATCGTCGCGACCATCACCGACGCCTCGGGCGTCCCGACGACGGGCATCGGTCTGCCGCGCCTGTACTGGCGGATCAACGCCGGGTCGTGGCAGTTCGTCGCAGGCGTCCCCATCGGCGGGAACCAGTACCAGTTCACCTTCGGCGGGGGAGTGGCGACGTACGACGTCGTGTATTACTACATCGTCGCGCAGGACATGGCGCCGACCCCGAACGTGGGCGCGAGCCCAAGCGCCGGCGCCGGCGGTTTCTCCGCCAACCCGCCCGCCTGTGCCACACCGCCGACGAACCCGTACTCGTACGCCATTCTTGGTTTCATCAGCGGCACGGTATCCGTGCCAGGCACGTACTCGTCCCTGACCGGAGCGGGCGGGCTCTTCGATATCATCAACAAGAGCTACGTGACGGGCGACATCACGGTGAATATCACGAGCAACTTGACGGAGGACGGGACGTATGGGCTGAACCACCTCCGCACGATCCCGCCCGACGCCGCCTATCGCGTGACCATCCAGCCCGACGCGGCGACCGAGCGCTTGATTTCCGGCAACGTGACGGCGAACGGCATGATCCGCATCACGGGCGCCGACCGTGTGATGATCGACGGGCGATACAGCGGCATCGGCAGGTACCTCCGCTTCCGGAATATCGGCACGGCGCACGGGACCATTTACTTCTCCAACGACTCGCGGCTGGATACGGTCCGCAACTGCTACATCGAGAGCGCTCTGACCTCGACGTCGTACGGGACGATCTCCATCCTCGCCGGGTCGACCGCGGGGAACGACAGCATCGCCATCCTCAACAACATCATCCGCGAGCGGAGCGACGTCGTCAGTTCGCACACCATCGGCATCTACGAGGTGGGCACGTCGTCGTTCCTGAACGACGGCATCACCATCGCGAACAACGAGATCCTGAACTTCTCGTACTACGGGATTTACGCCTCCTCCACGGGGACGGGTAACGACTGGATGGTCAGCGGGAACAGCTTGTACTGCGACCTCGCGTCCCCGCCCACGACCATCGCGTACGGCATCTACCTGCACGGCAGCGCCAACAACCAGCAGATCATTGGGAACTCCATCGGGGGGACAGCCCGCAACTGCGGCGGGACGCCCCTCGTGCTCCCGGGGACCTCGACGTTCTACGGCATCTACCTTGCCTGCGGGACGGTTTCGCCGAGTTCCGTCCAGGGCAACACGATCCAAAACATCAACTTCACCGGCAGTTCCGGTACGATTTACCTCCTCTACACCGGCGGCGGTTCAATCAATATCGGCGGCGTGACGGGCAACGTCATCGGCCACCCGACGACGGCCAACAGCATCACGACCTCGCGGAGCACGACGTGCTACCTGATGTACGTCGCCAACACGGGCGACGCCGTCATCCGGAACAACACGATCGCCAACGTCACGAGTACGCACACGGGGACGAGCGCTTTCGGCGCCCTGTACCGGAGCGGGGGGACGGCGACCGACATCTCGAACAACGCGATCTACGCGCTCACCTCTTCCTCGGGCAGCACGACGACCACGACGACCACGGCCATGTTCGGCGTCGTCAACACCTGCACGGCCGCGAACCAGGTCATCTCCGGCAACACGATCTACAACCTGAAGAACACCGGCGGCACGGGCTCTGCGGTTACCATGGTCCAGGCTCTCGCCATGACCGGCTCGAATGCCGCAGGGACGATCTCGAAGAACAGGATCTACGGCCTGGAGAACACGACGGGCGGTCAGGGGCACATCGTCGGTATCCGCCTCTACGCCGGGAACTGGGTCGTCGCGAACAACATGATTTCGATCACGAACGGGACGAACACGAACGACATCAACGTGCGCGGTATGCTGAACGACAACGCGACGGGCGTGCAGAACGACATCATCTACAACTCCGTGTACATCGGCGGCTCGGTCGCCTCGGGTTCGGCAGGTACCCAGGCGTTCCTCCGCTCCGTCGCGGCAGGCAACAAGCACATCAACAACATCTACTTCAACAACCGGAGCGGCGGGACGGGTGCGCACGTCTCGCTCGCCAGCTCGGTGACCGGCAGCTGGACATCGAACTTCAACCTGCTCGCCGCACGCAACCCTGCGGCGGTCGCCGTCTGGAACAACAACCCCTACAGCTTCTCGAGCTTCATCACCAACAGCGGCGGCGACAACTACAGCGTCTACGCCGACCCGGTGAACGTCCCGCCTTCAACGCTCTTCACGGGCGCCGGCACCGCCGACCTCACCATCATAACCTCGGATACGACGTGCTGGTACGTCAACGGGAAGGGCGTCGCCGGGCCGCTCTCCAACTCGATCGCCGACGACTTCGGCGCGACGAGCGTGAGGAGCACGACGTTGGGCGTGGCGACGGATATCGGCGCGGACGAGTTCACGACATCGGTTCCGCCGCCGCCCGCATTGGCCTCCGGGGCGCCTGCCGCCAACACGACGACGACGTACAGCTTCGCAGGCCAGAACCTCGCGTCCATCACGTGGGGGAGCACCGGCACGCTCCCGTCGGCGATCGACTTCCGCTACTATTCCGGTGAGACGCCGCCGGGTCCGCTCGCCGGCAATTACAGCAACGCATACGCGAGCATCACGGCGACGGGTGGCACGGGCTACACCTATGACATCACGTTCGGGTACTCGCCTGCGTGGCTCGGCACGATCTCGTCCGAGAACAATGTCCGCCTCGCCAAGCGGGACGGGGGCGTCTGGCAGTTCCTGCCGACATCCACAGTAAACACCTCGAACAAGACGGTGACCATGCTCGGGCTGACCTCCTTCTCCGAGTTCGCCATGACGGACGCGACGAACCCCTTGCCGATCGAGCTGACCTCGTTCACGGCCTCCCTGCGCGGTACTTCGGTGCACCTCGCCTGGCGCACGGCGAGCGAGCTGAACACGCTCCGCTTCGAGGTTGAGCGCCGCACGACGGGAGAGTGGGAGACGGTCGGCTCCGTGCCGGCGCGCGGATCCGTGGACACGCCGGCGGAGTACACGTTCGTCGACGAGCACCTGCCGCTTGCGGAAATCTACATCTACCGCCTCAAGGTGGTTTACCGCGACGGGACGTACGAGTACTCGAATGAGGTCCGCGTTTCCGCCGTCACGGCCGATGCGTTCCGCTTGTTCGCCAATTACCCGAACCCGTTCGGCGCGGCGACGACGATATCGTTCACCCTGCCCTCGTCGCGGTACGTCACGGTGCGCATCGTCGACGCGGCGGGCCGCGAGGTCGACGTCGTCCACAGCGGTATCCTGCCGGAGGGGGCGCATTCGATGCTGTTCTCCGCGCGGAACCTGGCGGCAGGCGTGTATACCTGCATTGTGACGGCAGGCGGCGAAGTACGGACGACGCCGATGGTGCGCATCCGCTGACCACGGCGGGACAGCGCGTTTTTCGCTCCGCTCGAACAGGGGACGCAACATGGGGGCACGTGAAAGCGTGCCCCCATGCATATATTCCGCATGCGGATTGTGCAATCCCCGTTCGAGGGGCATATTTTTGCATGCAAACCGCTCTCACTCATCACGTTTCGGGTATTCCCATGCTCCACGCTCAGGTATGTCTTCACGGTTTGTCGATCCCCGCATTCTTTCTCCTGGCGACGGCCGTCATCGCCGGGTTTCCATCGGCCGCAGGATATGCCCAGTCGCCCGAACGCATACGGCTCGAGCCTCCGGACACGACGCGCGGCCTTCCCTTCATGAAAGCGCTGGCTGTCAAGGCTTCGGTACGGGAGTTTTCCGCCCGTGAGTTGAGCCTCCGGGATCTCTCGGATCTCCTCTGGGCAGCGAACGGGATGAACAGGCCTGGGGAGAGGAAGTACACGGCTTCGTCGGCGATGAACGCGCACGACGTGGACGTTTACGTCTTCTTGAAAACGGGTGTCTATCTCTACGATGCGGACCGGCACGTCCTGAACCGCGTTCTCGAGGGGGATCATCGAGGGGAAATCGTCCAGCTTCGTCCCCCACGCCCCAGGGACAAAGAAGAAACGACGCCTCCCGGCGGGACGCGGTCGGCGGAAACGCGCCTGCAAACGAACGTCGGACCCGCCGGCGCCCCCGTTCACCTCGTGCTCGTCTCTTCGACGTCGCGGTTCCCTGGGGGGACGCCGCAGCTCAAGTACGAGTGGGGCGCGATCGACGCCGGCATCGTCTCGCAGAACATCTCGTTGTTCTGCGCCGCGACGGGGCTCGGAACCGTACCGCGGGCTGCGATCGACAAGGCGAAAATCCGCGAACTGCTCAAACTGGACGAGACACAACACGTGTTCCTCGACCACCCCGTAGGCTATAAAGAGTGACGGAGCGTTCGGGGGAGAAAAAACCGACCCTTCCCCGGACACCCCTCCACGTATCGGATGCGCCGGGAACGGGGCGTTTCTCTCCGCACGGGGAACAGCCCCGAACGATCCATCCCTCGAGGTGGAAAAGATGATGTCTCAGCAGGCCGGATCCTTCCGGCGGTTGAACGTTTGTCGGCGCGGAAATATCGTGCGCCGAACCGACCGTCCATTCGTTCGCGTTCGCGAGGTAATGCGGCGCTCCCGCCTCGGGAGGAGGACCGATTCCACGATTTGTATATTGACCCGCCTCTGACTACATTGCTGTCCCGTTCAGGCGGCACGCAAGGCGGGAGTAGCTCAGTTGGTAGAGCGCAACCTTGCCAAGGTTGATGTCGCGGGTTCAAGTCCCGTCTCCCGCTCGAAACCCCGGTCCCTCCGGGGTTTTTTCATACTCCTCACGCTCCCAGGAGGCTGGCCCGCCGCCGCTCCCACCACGCGTCCAAAGGCCGGGTCAGTTTCCACGTCGCGACGGCGAAGACCGCCCCTGCGGCGAGGTCGACGACGTAATGGTACCGCAGGTACACCGTGGCCAGGATGAGCAGGGAACCATCCACCGCCAGCACCCAGCGGATACGCGAACGGTACCGGAACGCGAGGAAGATGACGAGGAGAGTCATCTGCGTGTGGCCGCTCGGGAAGCAGTCGCGCTGGACTCGCCGTGCGGGGTCTGCCGTGCCCGGCGGGATCGACTCGCCCGTATTCGTGTATGCCCGAAGGAACGGCGTGAGGGCGATGCCGGGAAGTTCTTCATCGATCCGCTCGAAATCGTGCAGGGTGAAACGCGGCCCGATGGCGGGGACGCTCGCGTACCCGATGTATGAGAGGTAAAACCCGAGCAGGATGGTGAGGAAAACCCACCGGTACGCCTTCATGCGTTTCTTGAGGTAGAGGTCGGCGGCGAGAGCGATCCAGAGGAAATAGAACGTCGCGTATGAGAGTTGGAGCAGTTCCGTGAGCCACGGCGTGCTGAGGCGGGAAAGCCATCTCGTTGGGTGCACGCCGAAAAGAGCGTGATCGATGGCGATGAGCACGTCGTCGTAATCGGTTGGGTGTACCGCGGGGACGAGGTGATAGACCTCTTTGAAGGCCAGGGGAATGCACAACGTCAGGAAAAGCCCCCGGAGGAGAGACCATCCGCGGTTTCTCCCCGCCGAACTGCTGGCGATGGCGAACGTGCAGGCGATGACGGCGAGATTCACCGCCGCAAAGACGACCCAAGGGCCGATCACGCGCGAATACGCCGCCATCCCGATCGTCAACAGAGCGTAGAAGACGATGTTGATGAAATCGGCCGTGTCGAGGGAAGCGAAATATTTCTTCATGGGATCGATTCGCTTCGGGATAAGCGAATGGCGGGCGTCAATCTCCAAACATACGGAGTTTTTCTTTTCCCTCCCCGCCATTGAGCCGCCTGTGCTTTATGGGCGGTGCGGAAATGCGGGCCGGCTCCCGGGCTTCGGGAAAAAGCGAAAAGGACGCCTGAGTCTTATTCTCCGTGCCGTTCTCTCGATCGGATGGAAGTGCCGTCCTCTCGCCGCACGGGGAAATCCGACCCCTTCCTCGGCCCTTCCGCGAATCCGATGATCGCCCTTTCCTCCCCGCGCGGAATGCCGCGGCAAACCCTCCCGCACGTCTCGTCCCTATGGATGTTCAACGATCGAGCGGGCTAAACCCTTCTTCTCGGTGATCGCCTCCGAACAGCCTGTGCTGGAGGTCGTTCGAATGGGCGGTGCCCGGGGGCGGGACGCTCACCGACGGGAGGTCTTTTTCTTTCCCGCGCTTTTCGCCGCAGTGCGGGCCGCGCGTTTTTTCCCCGCCGCCTTCCGTGCTCTGCCCGAAGGTGCGGCGGCAGGTCCCACTTCCGCCCCGATGATCGATGCATTGGCATCCACCGCCCGCATGCCGCCCGCGACGGCGCGGATCTGGTCGTCGGTCTCGTCGGCGACGTGGGCGACGGCGCGTATCGTCTCGTGCAATTCGTTCTCGTCGAGGTTGGCGGCGACGATGCTGTGGCTGAACGTGATCGTGTCGTCGAAGAGGATGCCGTACGCGCCGAGAGGGAACGTGACGTTGAGGCGGAGCAGTTGCCGCATGAGCTGCGGCGTGATGCGGGCCCCCTGGACGACATACGCCAGTGCCCTGACGACGCATTCGTTGCGCGACAGGCGATGGATGGAAAGGTGAACGGCCGCCGACCCGTGCTTGATGACGAACGTCTTGTCGAGTTCGAGGACGACTTCGCCGTACCGCCTGCCGTAGATGTTTTTCAGGTATGCTTTGATGTTCTTCCGGGTTTCCGTGATGAGTTTCGCCATGGTCTGCTCCTCCGGGGAATGGGCGTTGACGGGGAGAAGTTACTTCTGCGCGGCCGCTTTCAGGAGGGCGAGTTCCTGTTCGATCTCGCTCCCGGCTTCGAGTTTCTTGAACTCCTCGTCGACGGACGTGGTCTCGCCGGCGAGTTCCGTGAAGGCTTCGGCCTCGGCTTCCGCTTTGAGGACCTTCTGTTCGTACTTCTCGAAATTCGCGAAGGCGCCGTCGCCGATGCCGGAGATGCTCTGCGCGATCGTCTTCTTCGCTTTGGCCGCCTGGTGCCGCGCGATGAGAGTGCCCTGCCGGACGCGCGCCTCGTCGAGCTTCGCCTTGAGCTGGTCGAGCTGGGCACGGAGCGTCTCCGACGTCTTCTTCGCCTCGGCCAGCGCGGGCTCGAGATCGGCCGCCGCGCGCGCGAAGGCGTTCTTCTTTTCGAGGGCGCGACGGGCGAGGTCGTCACGTCCGGCGTTCACCGCTTTCACGGCACGCTCGTGCCACTCGTCCGCCAGGCGGCGCTTCTCGGCGAGCTGGCGCTCGAGGTGCTTCTCGTTCGCGAGGGCGGACCCGACCGCCGTCGTCGCCTTGTTCACGGCTTCCTCCATCTCGATGACCATCTGCTTGATCATCTTCTCCGGGTCTTCGGCCTTGTCGAGGAGGTCGTTGATATTGGCTTTGACGATGTCCGTGATCCGGGCGAAAATGCCTGCCATGGGTATCCTCCTGTCGTGTGTTGCGGGGTCGCGGGAAATCGTGTGCCGTGAATATACCCAATCCCCATCCCGTGGAAAAGGACCCTCACGTCTCTTCCCCTTCTTCCGCTCGTGCCCCGATGACGCAATGGGTGGGGTGCTCGAGAGAAATGCCGGGAGTTCGATCTCCCGCGTGTCCGGGATCCACAGGGGAACGGCTCGGGAGCGGGTCGCCGGCCGGGATACCCCGAGAGAACGCCGGGGCGCATGGATTCCGCCGTGTTCACGCGGGCCCGACCGACATGCCGGAGAAACGCACCCCGGCCGGTGTCGGCGTCAGGCATGTCCGTTGCTCGCCCCTGCCTCTTCGACCGAACCGGGAGACCGGTCCGGTGCCTGACCCCGAATGGCCGCCGGTCGAAACGTGACCAATCGGCAGACATATCGGCGCCCATCGGCTCGCGCGGGGCATAACGATGAAGCGGATCGTTGCCGTGGGTGGGGTTCCTGGAAGGGGCTATGGGCGTATGTTCATCACGGGGAAACGTTTCGCCATCCGTGTGAAGCCGGAAAGCCCGGTCTTTCGGAGAGGAACGGGAACGGTGTCCCGGCCACCCGCTCGGCCACACGCGGGTGAAGTGTACCCAGCGAAATCGAGGCGGGTGTTTCCCCCACCGTCGAGCGCCCCGCATCCTGCAAGCTTGCGCCATTCCCCTCGTGCACCCACGGACGGTGCACGTCTTCCTGCAGCCGGTCGGAAAGTCTTCGTATCGAAATCGTATATTGCGAGCCGAAAACCCATCCAACATCGGCAATCACCCGGTCACGACCATGAGACATCTCGACGAAGATTACCCGCTCTACGAGGTGGAACCCTTCGAGTCGTTCGCAGAGATGCTCGAGCGTTCCAGTGCGCGTTACCATGTCCGTACGGCCCTCGTCGACTTGAACCAGACCCCGTTGTCGCGCCTGACGTACGGCGAGCTCAGGCGCGCCGTGCTCAAGTTCGGCAACGCCCTGCGAAGGCTCGGCGTCCGCGAGGGCGACCATGTCGCCCTCATCGGAGAAAACCGGGTCCAGTGGGGTGTGGCCTACCTCGCGATCACGACGTTCAACGCGGTGGCCGTCCCGATCGACCGCAACCTGCGGGAGAACGAGATCCTGACGATCCTCCACGCGTCGGACTCCGTCGCCGCGGTTTTCTCGGAAGGGTTCCGCCAGATGTTCGAGGGTTTCCGGCATGCCCTGAAAGACCTGCGCCTCCTCGTGGACATGGATCTCCCCGCCCGCAGGGACGGCATCGAGTCCATGACCGAGCTGCTGGCGGAAGAAGAGAGGGGGACCCCGCCGGACCGTTTCCCGAACACGCAGCCGGAGCGCCTCGCCGTCCTCGTTTTCACATCCGGTTCCATGGGAAGCGCGAAAGGCGTGATGCTCTCGCAGAAGAACATTACGTCCAACATCGTCGCCATGCGCCGCATGATCGAACTGCCCTGCGACGACCGGTTCTTCTCCGTGCTCCCCATCCACCACACCTACGAGTGCACGTGCGGATTCCTCTGCCCGCTGTCCGCAGGCGCGAGCGTGTACTACGCGCGATCGCTGAAAACCATCACGGAAGACATCCTCGTCGCCCGCCCGACCATCCTCCTCGGCGTTCCTCTCCTCTACGACAAGATGTACCGCCGCATCGCCCAGGCCATCGAGGAAAAACCGGTCGCCGCGCTCTTGATGAAACCCATCGGTACCGTCGTCGGCCTGCTCGAGTCCGTCGGTGCGAAGGCACTCCGTCGGAAAGTGTTCCGCGAGATCCACCGGCGTCTGGGTGGGAATATCCGTATCCTCATCGTCGGCGGTGCGGCACCCGAGCCCGCGACGGCGAGGGGTTTCCGCGCGTTCGGTTTCCCGTTCCTCCAGGGCTACGGGCTGACGGAAACCTCGCCCATTCTCGCGCTGAACCGCCTGAGAAAATTCCGAGACGACGCCGCGGGACTCCCCCTGCCGAACGTCGAGGTCCGCATCGACCGTCCCGACGAAGACGGCGTCGGGGAAATTCTCGCACGCGGACCCTCGGTCATGCTCGGGTATTACAAGAACGAGCAGGGGACACGCGAAGTGCTCGACGACGACGGGTGGTTCCGCACGGGCGACCTCGGGTACTTCGACGCGGCCGGATTCCTCCACATCAAGGGAAGGAAGAAGAACGTCATCATCGCCAAGAACGGGAAGAACGTGTATCCCGAAGAGATCGAGGAACTCGTGAACAAACTCCCGTCGGTGCTCGAATGCGTCGTCTACGGTGTGCCCGAGGAAAAAGGGGGGGAGGAAATCACCGTGAAGGTCGTCCCGTACGCCGAATATTTCGTCGAGCTCGCCGAGAAACAAAACATCCGCATGACGGAAGCGTTCATCAGGGAAACCGTCGAACGGGATATCCGGAAACTGAACGATACCCTCCCCATCCACAAGCGGATCCGCCGCATCGTCATCAAGGAAGAGGAGTTCGAGAAGACCACGACGCAGAAGATCAAGCGGCATCTCGTCGAGCGAGGGTAGAGGAGCGTCCTCGACGTCGGCGGTGCAGGAACCGCTGAACCGATACGATGGAACGGACAGCCCGAGGCGGCGTGATTCAGCCCCCGTGAGCGGCCGAAGGCGCACACGGCAATGCGCGGTCCGCGCCGGTACGGCGCTTCGGATCCCCGTGGAAACCGGGACACGGCGGATCATGGCGGTGGCTGTACGCGACGCGCCGCAGAACGTTCCCGCCCGTCAGAATGCGTAACTGAGCGTCAACCCGACGCCTGCACTCCATGCGGGGAGATCGAACGCATCGATGACGATGTACGCGCGCTGATCGAAATCGCGGATCACCTGCTCGGGTACTCGGACGGAGCCCGCGGTTGCGAGGTCCGCTTGGATGCCGAGCGACAGCTCACGGTCGATCGTGTATTCCACGAGGATGAAGAACAGCGCCGCCGCGCCCGTCCGGTCGACGATGCGCTCTTCGGGGACCGATGCGTCGAACCCTCCGACATCGACGCTCGTCCAGGAAACCCCGGCACCCGTGCCGGCGGAGAAAGAGAACGCCCGCGCCCAGCGGAGAAGGGCGAACTGGGCGACGGCGAATACCGCCGTGTTTCGGAACTCGTTCCACATGACTTGGGTGACGGGCTGAGGGGGAGTGCCGGGGCGCATGTAGGAGCAGTGCTCGTAGAAACGCTGGGCACCTTCGAATTGGACACCGACACCGAGTTCGACCGAGCGCGTGACGGAACGCCCGAATCGAAAAAGGTGCGCGAGGTTCACGGTGCTCATCTTCGTTTCGTCTGCGTACCAGGCGGACCACTCGCTCGGCCGCCCGTCGTCGATCGCGAAACGACGATGGTGTTTCTGCCAGGCGTCCCTCGTGGTGGAAAAGACCGTCGATGCCGTCCCGCGGAGTTTCCACGGTTTCGGTTCGGGCTCGAGAATCCGTTTCCACGCACGGTCGTTCTCCGTCCCGTCGAGGGCGATATAGCGAGAGTGCGGTTCCGCCTGGGCGGCGAGGAGCCCGACCGCAGCGGACATCCCGGCGGCGAGGAGCGCTGCCGGAACGGATAAACCGGGGAATTCGATGCCCGACGAACGCTCGCGCGAGCCGATGTAACAACCGGGTGTCCCTTGCGGCGAGAACATGAGTGCGGCGGAGACGAGGAACGCCCCGGCGGCCGCGTTCCGGAAGCGGTTCTCCGTCGGGATGCTCGATACCCCTGCGACGTCTCCCCTTCGGATATCGAGATCGCGGAGCGAACCGCGGATCCGCAGGGAAGTGTCGTGCAGGGACACCATCGACCGTTCGGCGGAAACGACGGCGCCGTTGCGGAGAATGAACCAGACTTCGTCGCGCATTTCGCGGGGGAGCGAAGTGCTGACGAATGCAGCGGCGGGAGGGATCGCTGCGACGCCTGCGCTGTCGGTCTGGGCCGAAACCCCGAGCGGCAGGAAAAGGGGAAGAAAGAGGGGAGCGCAAGAGCGTTTCATGGCGGAGTGAAACCCTGTTCAATCGGGGGGAACGACCAGGAGAGCGAAGACGATGGCGGATGCGCAGAGCGCAATGACCGTCGGCAGGGCGGTCGTACCGAGAGGCTCGACGCGGAGAACACGCGCGACGGGGACACTGCCTGCGAAGGGGTGTTCTCCGAAACGGCGGTACGCCCACCCGACGCCTGCGATGCGGTCCGGTGTGACGACGTAACGGTTCAACTCGAGTATTCCACCGTCGTCGAGGATGAGACGTACCGACGACGGCCCATGGTAGCGGAGATCGGAAACGGTCATATTGTGGGACGTCACACAACCGGCGGAAAGCGCACAGGAAAGAAACACCGCGAGAATGGAGCATGTCCCGTATGAGGCGCAGCACGGGTGCGTTTCCATCCCCATAACGCCGCGGATCGTTTCCGAGTGCATACCGAGGACGAATGCTCTCCTTCTCGTCGTGCCGTTCTCCATCACGGGTTTCCGCCGGGTGGTTTGGGGTATCGAGGGTGCCCGTTCACTCGTCTGGGCGTGCCGTCCCGCCGTTGAGGGTTTCCTCGGGGGATTCCGTGGCGGGGAGGGTGAACGGCCGTGCCGGCGCGCGTACTCCCGTGGCGTAATCGACGGCCAGACGGGCGACGGCTTCGACGACCCAATCGAAATGCGCCGGTGTGATGGAATGCCGCTCGCAGTCCGGCGCCGGGTTCATGCAGTCGATCGCGTACGGGATGCCGCCGCGGACGGCGAACTCCACGGCGTTCAGATCGTAACCGAGAATGCCGTT
>JARYLZ010000018.1 GCA_029907355.1 Bacteroidota bacterium
TCCCCGCCGCAGAGAACGCCAGTGTACTTCTCGGCTGATGAACTGAAGGTTGTTCTTGCATCCATACGTGACCCACACTTGACGATCATCACACAGGTAGGGATCTAGGTGCCGCGTTGGGGAGATCCTCAACCTGCACTGGGAGGACATCGACTCTGAGCGGCTGGAGATCACGATCCGCAACCGAGGGAGCTTCAATACGAAGACGAAGCGGGAACGGACGATTCCTCTCCATCCCACCTTGCGTGGATTCTTGCTTGACTGGAAGACAAGGTCGGGAGCCGATCTGGTTTTTTCGAGAGAGGGCACGTTGCGCTGGAGCGTGGATCAGATCTCGATGAAGTTCAAGAGTGCGTTGAGGAAGTCGCCATTGCCTCCGGAGCAGCAACAGGAGCTTCACTACCACAGCTTGAGGCATTCGTTCGCGACACTCCTTCTCCAGAAGGGTGTGCCGATGTATACGGTTTCGCGGATGCTGGGTCATAGTAGCGTCACCACTACCGAGATCTATTCGTATGCCGTTCCGAACTCCTTCGGAGAACAGCTCGACAAGCTCACGTTGTGAGCGCGGCGGCGCGTTCATTCATGCTTTGTTGTGATCGCGCGAGAGTCGTAGGTTGGGAAGAGATTTCCACCAAGCACAAGGAGGTTTCACTTGTGGGATAACGTCTACAACCTTATCAGGGACTGGCAACTCCCCACCGTCGCCATGGCGTTTTTTGGTATTCTGCTCGTCATTCAACAGCTTCGGCAGATCCGGAGGCAGAATGAACTGACCGAGAGGAGCATCAGGCAGACCTATCGACCTATTGGTGTCTTCTTTGGGAGCGAACTCGGGCTGAAGGGATCACGACTAGATGAGTTCAAGGTCACATACAACCAGGACGACTCAACCTATCACATGTCTCTGTATTTTCAGTGCTCCGTGCACAGCGGGATACTCAAGCTCATATCCCTTTTCACATTGAAACACACAGAACGTATCAGGGATGTGAAACGACACTTGCTTGATCTGCAAAAGATAGTTCACCGATACATCGATGTTCAGCTTACGGACAAGCAAGTCCATAAAGAGCAGTTGGAGATCGACAAGTCGCTTGTCAATTCTCGGTATCTGTATGTGGTGGCATTGTATCTTGATCAGGATGACAACCTCTACGGCTCTGTCCTGGGACTTGGAATCCCACAGAACAGGACTCAACATTGGGAGTTTGCCGTCAGGGAGCGTTTTCAGCATTTCCTATCGTTCAATGCGAAAGAGAAAGATATGCTGGAGAAAAAAGTGATATTTGAGGATAAGGTGACTGCTGTCTCTTGAGACATGGAATCACATTACAGTTTCTTCCCTCCTTCAGCATCCTCCTCAGCCTAGAAAGATACATTATTGCACGCTGGACATAGTCCGTTGCCTCAAATGGTTTGAGGGGGGGCGTGCGAGATCCTTCTCTGGGGGCGATTTAAGAGCACGGCTTGGATGAAATGGGTTTACCTCGGATAGGTGTCGCGCGGCGCGTCATTTTTGGTCTCGATAAGTAAGGTTGAGCGGCTCTGCACCGAGCGGCACAAACGAAGGGATGAGCGAGGTGTGCGAATGCCCTCAAATACGATTGATTGAAACATAATGCGGCTCGAAAATCGAACAAGTGGTTCGTGCGCACTTGACAAGTGCCGATCTCAGGCTCATCTTTATAGAGTGACCAACGACATAACCAATCGATGCCAGTAGGTTGGTTTTGCGGGGTCTTGACTGAGAAATCCAGTCGCATAGCTAAGAGCCACAGGCTGGGTTTTGAAGCAAGGAAATCGCGCTAGCAGCCAGAAAACGAAGAACCAGACCTTTCGATCTGGTTCGTTTTCAACGGAGAGGGAGAGATTCGAACTCTCGATACCCGAAACGGGTATAACGGTTTTCGAGACCGGTTCAGGTGAGCACTCAGACCGATTTCAAAGGGCTTACCGCTGTCCCAGCACCAGCGAGTCAGAGGCAGTGGCTACCACCTTTGCAACCAGCAACAGGAGGTATCCATCCTTCTCGGCAAGCGATCCAATGGGGTCTACTACGTCTGGTACACCCATCACCATGGTCGGAAGTCGAAAAGATCCACCAAGGCGACAACGAAGAGCGAGGCACTACGTTTTCTCCAACGATTCAAGATCGAGCAGAATGAGCGGGAGCACCTAGCCCCGAAGGTCATCACATTTCGGAGCTTCGTCGTAGAGTTCCTTGAATTCTCCAAGTCTATCCACACCGAGGCGAAGGGGCGGCACTTTGCGAAGGCGGCGCGGGAGTTCGAGAAGTGCCTGGGCAACCCGAAGCTCAGGGAGATCGCCACGCGCGACATCGAGAGGTTCCTCGCCGTCAAGTCCGAGGAGGCAACGAGGTGTTAATCGCGTTAATACTACTCCCTCTCGCCAGTGTGTTCGAGAAGGCACGGGGGTGGGGCTACGTCGAGGTGAACCCCTTTCGATCCATCAAGAGACCGTCCCCGCTGCAGAGAACGCCAGTGTACTTCTCGGCTGATGAACTGAAGGTTGTTCTTGCATCCATACGTGACCCAGACCTGACGATCATCACACAGGTAGGGATCTAGGTGCCGCATTGGGGAGATCCTATCGCTCTCGTGGGACTCAGTGGATTTCGAGAGAGGTGAGCTTCGGATCAGCAACGCCAACGGGTTCGTCACCAAGTCGAAGAGGGAGCGCGTCATCCCACCCCATCCCGCTCTGAAGAAGGTGCTGGAGCCGTTGAAGAAGGAGGCAAGATCCCAGTGGGTGATCCCACGAGAGGAGACGCTGAAGTGGTCTGTGTCGCAGATGTCGATCAGGTTCAAGAGTTCCCTGCGACGTTCCATTGGAGAAGAAGCGGAAGAAGGGGCTTCACTTCCACTCGTTGCGGCACAGCCACGCCACATGGTTGTTGGAACAGGGTGTTCCGATCTCTTCGGTGTCCAAGTTCTTGGGTCATGCCTCGTTCAAAACCACGGAGGTCTACAGCCACGCCGTGCCTCATGACTTCAAGGGCCAGCTCGACAAGCTCACGTTGTGAGCGCGGCGGCGCGTTCATTCCTGCTTTGTGCGACCGCGCGACAGTGGTAGGATTGAAGCAGTTGTTTTCAACGTGATTAAGGAAGAGCATGGACGACACGAAGTTTGAAGGGAAAGCGACAATCCCACACAAGTCGATCCTCGACCATCTGCGGGACTCCTGAAGCACGGTGGGGTCTTTGGCAAATATATCGTCGCATGTCTGCTGGCATGTGGGGCATTCTATCCAGCCGTGCAGGGATTCTTCCCCCAAGGTTTCGATCCATGGGCTTGCGTCTGGATGCTGGGGGTGATCGTCCTGATCTACTCGCTCTGGAGAACAGTCTCTGCCTCCTACAGTGATGTCCCCTCATCCATCAAGGACAACGCCTTTCTGAAGTGGGTGTCCTTCTGGCAACGCACCGGAGGGACGCTCTTGATCACACATCATCTCATCAAGGTGCATGTCAAACAGATGCAGAGCCCGTATGAACGTCTCGGCAAGAAGAGCAAGTTCATGTCTGCGCGGGAGCTTGACGATGAAGAATTCCGGCAATGGGCAAGCACCAAGGTGACGGAGTGTGCCAGACTTCTGGCGGCGACAACAGGTACCGTCTGCGACCGGCTTCTCTCTATGCTCAGCACGATCAAATCAGGGGATGACTTCCACAAGATCCTCGACGGCGTGAGCGCGGTTGGTGAGTCTTGTGACGCAATCGTATGATTTAAGATGCTCCTCAAGCCGTTCCAGGGCTTCGATATCGAGGGGGTTGGTCGGCTCGTCGTGCAGCAGAATAGCGGGTTCGCTCAGGAGCATTTTCGCGAACGCTATGCGCATCTGCCAGCCGCCACTGAACTCCACCCTCATTCGGCGGAATTCCCGCTCGTGGAAACCGAGGCCGGAGAGTACCTGCGCGGCTTTCGTTTCGATGTTCCAGCCCTCGCGGTGCTCGAGCACGTGCTGGATGCGCTGACTTCTTCGACCAGTTCATGAAGTACGGCGGAGTCGGTATGGCCCTCTTCCGAGAGTTGCGATATTCGCCTGCTCAGATCGTCCGCACGATCGTGCAAGGCGATGACATCGTCGAAAGCGTGCTATGCCTCTTCCATGAGTGTTCGCCCCGCATGATGCACGCCGTCCTGCGGGAGGTAGCCGACGGCGTTCGAACGCGATTGGGAAATCTCACCGGAATCCGGTTCAATCTGCCCAACGATGATTTTCATGGGCGTGGATTTACCGGCGTCGTTGGAGCCGACAATGGCCGCGCGCTCACGGTCGCCGAAACGTATCGAGAGGTCCAGGAAAAGATTCTCATCGCCGTATTGTTTGGAGATGTTGTTGAGAGCGACCATGCCAGCGCCATTTCGGCACGGGGAGGGTTTCTTGGAAATGCGGGAAGGGGAGGGTAAGGGGTGGGGAGTGGCCGAACAGAATCAAATAGCGTTGACCCTTGTACGGCTGTGACCGGAGAGCTTTGTAACGTGTTCATCGCGCAGCGCTGGATCCTCCACTTGAGATCCCTTGGTGTGGATGTTTTGTGGACCGCATTTGCCGTGGCTCGAACGCCACCCTTCGCGACCACTTGTGCGCCGCCGACTCTGCCTCGTACGCAGGTAGATTCTAGCGAATCAAAACCATTAATAAGATACGAAGGTCCACTTTGTCTCCTCAGCACTGCATGGAACATGAATATTTCGGGTCCGTGCTCCGTTACCGGCGCCATTCATCATTCATCATCCCGCATACATCATTTCATATCACTGCCTTGTTTTCAACCGCGAAGCGCAGGAGTGCGTGGCTGCCGCTGATGTCGAGTTTGCGGCAGATGTTGTAGCGGTGGGATTCGACGGTGCGGAGCGATATCGAGAGCTGCGCGGCTATCTGGCTGCTGCTTTGCGCCTCGGCTATCAACCGGAGCACGCGGCGCTCCAGCGGCGACAGACGGTCGAGGTTGAGACGCCGCTCGATTCTTGTCCCCAAGGCGCGATTCCGCTGCAGGAGGAGGTTTGTCAACGCCGTGCTGATGTAATATTCCCCGGCCGCCACCTGCTCCAGTCCGTGGAGGATATCGGGCACAGCCGTCTCTTTCAGCATGTAGCCGGCAACTCCTGCATCCATGGCGAGGTTGAAGAGCGAGGGTTCGTCATGCATAGTGAGTATGATGACCGAAACGGGGAGCCCGTCCGCGTTGACGCGCCTGGCGACGTCAAGCCCTGTCAGCTTCGGCATCTCCACGTCGAGTATCGCCACGCGCGGCGCCAGCTCGATGATCATCCGGAGCGCTTCTTCCCCGTCGCACGCCTCGCCGACCACGGCGTACGTCGTGCTCCGCTGAATGGCGTCGCAAAGGCCTCTGCGGAAGAGAGGATGGTCGTCTGCGAGGACGATAGTGACGGGATTGGAATTTTTCATCTGCCGCCGCACTGTGAGGATGCAATGCATGAATGTATGCAACCGCATCGGGAAGGGCAATTGCGGGCAGCAGTCCGGTCGAGACCGCGGTGGGATAACGTATCCGCGCAGCCAGCGGCGCAGTTCAGCTTTCGCGCTCCGTTGAGCATACCTCGTTCATCACGGGTTGCGGCGGGTGGACGGGAAACAGGATGTCCAGCGTCGTACCCTTTCCCGGCCTCGACTGTATGGTGAGAGCGCCGCCGAGCATCCGAGCCCACTCGCCCATGCCCTGAAGCCCGAAGCCGAGGCGCATCGGATCCTCATGCCGCGAAGCCCCGGGATCGAAGCCCTGGCCGTTGTCCGTTATCGTGAGCCGCACGCCGCCGTCCTCGCGCGCCGCCCGCACCGCCGCTTCCGTCGCGCCGGAATGCTTCAAGACGTTGTTGAGCGCCTCCTGTACGATCCGGTACACGTTTATCCGGTCTTCACTCGAGAAAAGTCCGTCTATGTCGCCGATATCCGCCGAGAAACGGATCCCCGAAGATCTCGCCGCCTGATGCACCGTGTCGCGTATCGTCTCGGCGAGACCCGAACGCTCGAGCTGCAGCGGGCGGAGGTTGCGGGAAATAACGCGCACGTCATCGAGGGCTTGCTTCGCCATAGCAGCGATTTTCACGAAGCCCTCGCGCGCGGCGGCATCGGGCTCGTCGAGCAACGACAGGTTCGCCTGGTTGCCGATGACGAGTATCTCCTGTCCTAAGCTGTCGTGCAGCTCGGCGGCGATGCGCTTGCGCTCCTCCTCCTGCGAATCGAGAAGTTTTTTCGAGAAATGTTTCTGCGCTTCCTTCTCCTTCCGCTCTGTTTCGGCCAGCAAGGCGAGCGACTGCGCCTCGGCCGCCCCGGCCCGGAGCTCCGCGGCTTCGGCCTTCAGCGCCGCCTCGCGTCTCTTCTCCCGAAGGCGGTGCGCGACAAGCAGCGATACGAGGAACACGACCAGCAGCGCCGCGGCCAGACCGCCGATGGCCGTGTTACGGAGACTTTTTTGGTATTCGAACGCGGCCGCCTGCAGCTGCCGGTCCTTTTCTGCGAGAGCCAGATCCTTGCGATTGCGGGCGATTTCGCTCTGCCGCCGCTCGAGCAGCGATGCCGCGTTGCGGAACTCGAGGTCGCGGATCTCCTTGTCCCTCGATAGGAGAATGTTCCGCTGCTTCGCGCTCTCCATCTCGGCTGTCCGCTGCTGCAGCTGCAGATCCTTCAGCCGCGCGTCCTGCTCCAGCAGGCGTATCGCGTCCTCACGTTTGTCGGCATCGTAGCGGGCGGTCAGCTCGGCGATGGTTTTCGCGCTGCGCTCGCTGTAGATTTCGTCCTTGAGCGTCGCCGCCTGGCGGTGGTATTCCAAGGCGACGTCATAATGCCCAGCCGCGGCATAGGCCTCCGAAAGAAAGGCGTTGACTTTCATTCTTCCATCCTTGTCGCCTGTTTTAAGGGCGATGTCCAACGCGCGTTTCCCATACATGATTGCAGAGTCAGGATTCTCGACGCAGTTCAGATATAAGCGGCCGAGACCAATCAAGGGCATCGACAGGTCCGTCTCGTTTCCACCCTTTTCCGCCACCGCTATTGAGAGGAGAAACTCCTTCCGGGCTGTTCCGCAATCGTTCATCTGTGAGGCAACGAGACCGAGGGCGTTGTGTACAAGGCACATCATCACTGCGTCATGGATATCCTCCGCGATCTTCAGAGCCCGCGAATGGGCGGCAAGACCTTCGTCGATTCTGCCTGTTTCGAGAGACAGGTTCCCTATGCTGTATAACGCCGTGGCAGTGCCACCTTTCCAGCCGATTTCCTCGCACAGCGACTCGGCTCGACGGAAATACAAAAGTGCTTTTGCCTTGGCGTCACCGCCTTGGACGTAACCGAGACTTTGAAACACCTGCCCGAGGTTGATCAGGGTGCTCGCCATGAGGGGCCGGTATCCCAGTTGTTCGCTTGCGCGCAGGACGCGTTCGTAATAGATGGCGGCCGAGTCCAGCATGTCCAACTCGAAATATATGGCGCCGACGAGGTTCATCGTTTCGGCAATCCGAGTGGGTTTTCCAATCTTCTCATACAGCGCGAGACTTTTCTTGGCCCAGGAAAGGGCTTCCGCCTGTTTCCCGCTCAACCGGCAGCACAGCCCGAGATGGAGCATGCTGTATGCGGTCCCCTTCTCGTCGTTGAGGCTTCGATAAACGTCGAGGGCTTCACCCAGGCAGCTCAGCGCGCTATCGAAGGAACCTTTTGCCGTATAATATCTGCCGTACATCAGTTGGGCGCCGGCGTATATGCTCCGGTGGCCGAAGCGCGATGCAGCCGATTTTACTTCGTCGAGCAGAGCCGGCGTCCTGCCCGGGTCTTCTCCGATTTGCCGCTGGTCTTTCCCCATGCAGCGCTCCGCCAGGTTCATAAGGGCGATCATTCGGTTGGTGTCGCTTGGAGCGAGTTGGTGGATTTCATGCAGCGTTTCATCCACCGACTTCCGCTGCGAGTATGAGATCCCCTGCGGTAGAAGAAGCAGCGAGAGAAAAGCCGCGCATACCCGCGCCCGCAAAGGGAACGAAGCATGGTTTTCATGCTCGCGTGTTGCGAAGGAAGCGGTCGAGCCGCGCAATAGGATCCATGAACGGTTCATAATGGCGCCTGATTGATGTATCCGGAGCTGCCGGTGGTGCGACCGTAGAGGTGAAGGTAAAGATGAAGGTGAAGGTGAATGCCTCTCTGCCGGTGTGCAAGCGGATCGGAGCGATGCGAGTCCGCCGCAGGTGGAGGATCCGAGAACGCGGAGGCCCGAGGTTTTGTGCTTCGGTACGACAGGGGACAAGCTCCGATGGGGCGCCAGGTGAGGATGCGTCCGGGTGAGGGTGCCGCGCGGGAGCGCAACCTCATGCATCATTCCGCATTCATCATTTCACCACCGCCATCCTCCTCGCCAATACCGCTCCTCCCGCCTCGAGACGGTATATGTACACCCCGCTCGGCAGCGACGAGGCGTCGAAACACGCGCTGTGCATGCCGGCGAGTCGGTATTCGTTCTCCACAAGACGCGCTATCTCCATGCCGAGCGCATTCGTAATCACGAGACGCACAACCATGGGCTTCGGGATGGAATACTCTATCGTAGTTGCCGGATTGAACGGATTCGGGTAATTCTGCGCGAGCGTGATCACGCCCGGCGGCGGAACGGCCGTCTCTATTCCCGTCGGCCCGGCGGGCACCGCGAGAGTCACGTGGTCTGTGAAACTCCGCCCCTTCTCGATGGTCATCTCCACCGCAAAAGTGACAGTCTCCGTGCCGGCCGGTATCTGCATGTCCATGCTGTCCGCGCGGGCAACACCCTTCGCCATGTCTCCCATGGTGAAATGTGAAGGTGAAGGTGAAACGGGGGAGACGTTCGAGTCGAGGGGCGTTATCTGAGCCGTGACTGACTGCGCGTCGGCGCCGCCTGCGTTAAGAACGGTGAATCGAAGCCTGTATACGGGAGGGGAAGAGGGGGAGAGGGGAAGAAGGGAAGCATCCCCGAGACTCAGGACCGGTTCTGTGATCTTCAACGCCGCCGCCGGGCCGATGTCCGTGAGGGCGGCCGCAGCCTGGTCGAAGCAGCCGAGTATCGTGTCTATCTCTGCCACCAGTGGCGCGTTCTTCGACTCCTGCGGGTCGACCAGGTAATCGGCCAATGCCGCCGACAGCACGGTGCGAAGGGCGCGGGCGCGGTTCGCTTTGGCCAGCGCGTCCAGAACGCCTCCGAGCAACGGGCCGTCCACCACGAGCCGGGACGGGAGTATGCCTTCCAGCGGGCGCGCGCGACGCGAAAGCTCGGCAACCGCTCCCCTGCCGCTGCCGCGCAGGACGTGGAACCTGGCATTGATGTAACCGGTGTCCTTCTCTATCACCTTTGAGCGAAGCTCGAGCAGAAGGGTGCGGTCGGCGTCGAGCGCCGCCTGATCCGCCGTCCTTTCGAACGGACCGCTTTTCGACAAGGTTCGGAATATGTTGCCTGATCCATCGGCGTTGTTCGTCACCGGATCGAACGCCGCTTCAGCAGCGGAGTTGATTTCCGAGGGCAGCGAACCGATACCGGGCAGCGGCGATGCGGATGTCAGGTAAGCTGCGCGTGTGAGGGGAGTCTCGCCTCCCAGTATCGCCTTCCGCACGTTGTCGATGAGCCGCGGGCGAAGGTTCACCATCTTCCTCAGGAAGGGGCCGAACTCCACGTTGCCCGAGGATGAGATCGCATAAGCGGCATCCAGATCAGTAAGACCGTTGCCGTAAGCGGTGAAATCCGTCTTCAAAGCTGTGGTCGTGCTCTTTGCAGCATCCACGTGCCTTGTCGTTTTGACTGCCGCCGAATCGTAGCTCCCGGCTATGTCCACCCGCCAGGTCCGATCCGCAAAGGTTGCTATCATCTGCTCTGTTGCGGGGATATAGTCTTCGGCCAGGTACTTCTGCTGATAATATGGGAGCACCGAGATGAGCATGCCAGAGGTCAGATCCGCGACGTCGCCGCTGCGGCGCACGGCCTCGGCGTAAAGCGTGGCGCTTCCCGCGGCGCCTTTCGCGCCGGTCATTGCCGACAGCGTCTTCTCGCCGTCCAGCGCGGCGAATGCAAGGTCGTCCATCACGGCGTCGTAGAGCGGCAATTTCTCCTGAGCGATCTTCACCCTTTCCAGTTTCCAGAGCAGCGCGAGGGCGCCGAGGTTTTTCGCGCAGAGGGCCGGCGCTAACACCGCCTCGCGAGCCATCTCCTTTGCGCCGGGGAAATCCGCATCGTTGCCCCAGGCGACGAGCAAGGCCTGCTCGGCCAGCGCGTAACGATGCATCGCCTCCGCCGCCTTTTCCGGCTCCGCCGAGCCCGTCTTCTTCCACGATGCGATCAGCCCTATCGCCGCCGTCTCGTCGTAGCCGCGCGCGTGGTCGCCGAGCAGTCCGCGCAGCGCAGCCATGTCCGCGCTTCCCTCGGGGATCAGCGCTTCCAGCCGGCCGATCAACGTGTCCTTGGCATCCATCGCCGCCAGCATCTCGGGAGTCACCGTGATGTCGAGCGTCTTCGCGCTCGCCGTGTTCGACCAGGCGGACTCCCCGTACCTGTTCGCGGCGCGGATCCGGTACCAGTACGTCGTGTTGATTGCCAGTCCCGTGTCGCTGAAACCGCGGTCCGATGCGATCGGTCCTGCTATGCGGGCAAACCCCCCCTGGTCGGATGTGAGCGAGCGCTCGAGATCATAGCTCTCGACGAAGGTCGTGTCCGGTATCTCCCACGAAAGCCGGATCGACGTCGTCGACTGCGGCGCTGCGGTCAGCATGCGCGGAGGTCCCGGCGGTGTGGGACTCGCCGTGCCCGTCGTCGCGCTTACGATGGGTGAGTAACCGGATGCGCCGCTCTTGTTCACCGCACGGATCCGGTAATAATAGATTGTAGAGGGTTGCAGGCCGGTCCTGTCGTACGACCGCGCGCCCGGCCCCGCATCCGGCGACACCTTTCGGAAATCCGTCTCCCTGTCCGTCAGCGACTCCTCGATCTCGAAGCCCGCCTCCACCGCCGGCTCTGGCTGCAGCCAGGCGAGGCGGATCGAGAACGGGCCTGTCAGCGTCGCGGACAGGCCGAACGGCCTGCCCGGCACTGGCAGCGCAGGCGTTGTCGCGCTCGCCTCGTTCGACCAGTCGCTCGCCCCGGCACCATTCACCGCGCGGACCCGGTACGAGTATGTCGTCTGGTCCGCAAGACCCTCGTCCAGCACCGTCGTGACGCCACGGGCCGCGGTCTTCGCCGCAGCCCACGCTCCCCCCTGCGTCTGACGTTCGATCTCGTAATACTGCTCGTTCGCCGACCCCTGTTTCCAGTTCAGGCGCACCGATCGGTAGTCCACCGCCGTCGCCGACAGCGACGTGGGCGCATCCGGATGGAACGCCATCACCACCGTCTGCTCCGCGGACCAGTCGCTCGCGGCGTCGTCCCCTACCGCACGCACGCGGAGCACGTACGTCGAATCCGGAGCGAGGCCTGTGCACACGTGCAACGTCGCGTTCGCCGCAGCCGTCGCGGCCTGCGACCACGCGCCTCCGGCGAGACGCTGCCAGACCTCGTACCCCGTCTCCCCCGTCGCGTTGTCCGTCCACGTCAGCCGCGCCTGCGTGGCCGACAGCACCTCCGCCTGGAAGGCGGTCGGAGCCGCGAGGAACATTTTCGTCTTCACGTCCGCAGTATTCGAATACGCTGAACGCACCTGCCCGTCATATGCCATCACGCGGAACTCGTACCGCGTATCCGGCTGAAGGCCCGCCACCGCCACGTGCTCGGCATTCTCCCCGACCGTGTCGACTGCGGTCCACGAACCCGGCGGCACTGCTAGTTCGAGGATGAATCCCTCCTCGCTGCCGCTGTTGTCTTTCCACGTGAGGTCCGCGCCGCTGTTCCCGGTCGCCGTTGCGGCGAGACCGGACGGGGCGGGGAACGGCCCGGTCGTCGCATCCGCGGTGTTCGAGTATGCGGATGCGACGGTGAAATACATCGCCAGGACGCGGAAGGAATACGCGGTCTGCGGTTTCCTGCCCGTCAGCAGCACGTCTGTGGTGTTGAACCGCACCGTGTCCACGGCTGCCCACGGCGAAGCGCCGTATTTCTGCTCGATAATGAAGCACGTTTCCGTCGAGGAGTTGTCTTCCCATGCAAGGTGAACCCTCGTGCCGCCTAAAGCAGTTGCAGTAAGGCCGGACGGCGCCGGCGGCGGAGCACTTAGTAAGGACTCGAATTTCGCGAGGTAGGCCGATTCTGAACTGAGCATGCTCGTCTGATATGCTCCCGGTGTTGCGATGCCTGATTTGCTTCTAGTGCTTCCACAGATGTATGTGCTGCCGTTCGGATCGACGGCGAGGCCCCCCAGTTCTTCATACAACTTTCCTCCGAAATATGTTCCGAGCTGCCGCACTCCCGCCGGGCTGAATTTCGCTATAAAAGCGTCATGATCTCCGCCGATTGCGCTTTGATAGGTGCCTAAGGTCGCGATGCCTGAGAAACTCGCAGTTCTACCGGCGATGTATACAGCGCCTGCGGCATCGACCGCTACTGATTCTCCATCGTCCTCATTTTCGCCCCCGTAATATGTGGCCCACTGCCGCACGCCGTCTGCGTCAAACTTCACCAGGAACGCGTCTAGGCTCCCGGCCTGTGTTACTTGATGCCCGCCTGATGTTGCGAGGCCGGAAAGGCTCCCTGTCGCCCCTCCGAGATACACCGCTCCGCCGGGACCGGTTACGACTGAGTTCGCCCAATCCTCATCCTCTCCTCCGTAGTAGGTTCCCCACTGCCGTACTCCGGAAGAGTTGAATTTCACCAGGAACCCATCTCTCCATTTTTTATAGGAAGTTTGATGCGCTCCCGGTGTGGCTATGTTGTCGGGACTCCATGTATACCCGCAAACATAGACGTTCCCCCCTGCATCTACTGCAATGGAGCAACAGACTTCATCGTCGTTCCCACCGTAAAACGTTCCCCATTGCCGCACACCGTTCGCATCGAATTTCACGATAAACCCGTCATTCCCTCCGCCGCCAAATGTTACCTGATGCGCGCCCGGCGTGGCACAATCGTGGATGGCCTTAACAAAACCACCAGCCATGTATACGTATCCACCTGGATCGATAGCCACAATTGGATTGCTACCATGATAATACGTTCCCCACTGCCGAATGCCGTTAGCATCGAATTTTACGAGAAACGTACCGATTGTCATCGGTTCGTAAGTCGTCAGGTGCGCTCCTGCCGTCGCGATGCCTGTCGTGCTGGCTGTCCTACCGCACAGATATATATTTCCCAAGATATCGACAGCAACGCCCTCGCCAACGTCCTGTGTTTCACCTCCGTAATAGGTCGCCCACAATCTCGTACCATCCGCGTCGAACTTCACCAGAAATGCATCAGATAAATAGGGTCCGGTAGGTCCACCCAACCCGAATGTGGTTTGATGCGCGCCCGGCGTGGCGATATTGGTCGCGCTCTCCGTTGTCCCGGCCATGACGACGTTTCCACTTGCATCGACCGCCACGTCAGCTCCACCACCGTTTCTTTCCCCGCCGTAATACGTGGCCCAGGGATCAATCACCAGCGTGCGACCCCCATCATAGGAATCCGTACGGAAACCCACCGTCGCGCCGTCGCGCACGAAGCGCGTCTGCACCGGTCTGTGGTCGCCTTCCGTCCAGCACGCGGGCGCGGCTTCCTCTATCGCGCCCAGCGGCGTCGTGACCGACAACCCGCCGTCGCCCAGCAGGGATACATCACCCCCGCTCTCGTAACGCATGCGTATGTCCTCCGGCCTGCCTCCGGGACGGACGACGAAATTGTACTTCATCAGGCCACCGGAGGAGAACAATTCCAGATCGATCTTATCGTATACCTCCTCGTACACGACGCGGCGGTACTCCCGCACGCCGAGCAGACCGTCGGGACACTGCGGCAGGTAGTAGTTCACCACGCCGTCGAGTTGCTCCTCCCCGCGTACCCGCGCGGCGGGGTTGCAGCCGGCCAGCGTCATGTCCAGACGGTACGTCTCCACCGTCACCGTCTCCCCGGCCTCCGTCCTGTCCGATCTGCTGAGAAAGGGATCGGCATCCCAGTCCGCTTCTCCGCTCGTCCGGGTGAACACCGTGCTGATGCCGTCAAGCCGCAGGTACAGCTGCGCCCCCGGTACATCCGCCTTGAAGAGGATTTCCGGATGCCTGCGCCCGTCGGCGTCTATGAACTGGCCGCGGTTCTCGGTGAAGCGGATGGAGGAGTTAGGAGTAGAGAGTGGGGAGTAGGGAGTGGGGTGTAGAAACCGGGTCTGACCGCCAGCGTTCCCCCCAGGTGGATGTAGGCGGGGAGCACTTGATCGAGGACCGGGAAGCAGGCAGCGGGTGCCGAGCAAAAGGCGTTCCGATCGCGGGAGCCGCAGCGAAGGCCCCTGCGCGACCCGCGCCGCCGCGATTGTGCGCGTATTGTCCGGGGTGCAAACCGGCGCCGCGCCCCCGCCCGCAATCAAATATTGAGCATACACGCACACGCTCAGAATCCAGAATAGAACCATCCTTACTCATGACCCACTCCTTGACTTGATGTCGGATTACCATCGAAAGACTCCCCACTCCCTCCTCGCTGCTCCCCACTTTCCGGAAAAAGAACGCATCGCGACCATCTACCCGCCTCCCGGATAAGACAGCTTCTTCGAAAACAATAACGGACAACTATGATCAACATATACACATTTCTTGAATCAAAGGCAAACGCCCCGTGCCTCTCCGCTTCCCCTTCACCCTTCACTCTATGTCCTTTACCCGCCTCATCTCACCAGATTGACCATTCTCGTCACCGTCTGCCCGTCCGATTCCAGACGGCACAGGTACATGCCCGAGGGCAGTGCCGCGGCATTCCATTCCACCGCATGGCGGCCCGCGCCGTGCAATCCGTCCGCCAACACGGCCACCTCGCGGCCGAGCAGATCGAGAACGCGGAGCAATACGCGGCCTTCAGCCGGGACGGCATACTCGAAAGTCGTGGTGGAGCTGAAGGGATTCGGATAGTTCTGCGCCAGTTCCAGTCCCACCGGCAGGGCCGCCGGGTGCTTAGGCGACGGCGCGAGAGACGGATCGAATTTCCACAGCTCATTTCCGTACGTGTCGTCATAAGCGATGAACAGCAGCATGTTGTTGATGGCAGTCAGGTAACGCGGCTTCGAAGCGCCCAGCTTCTCCGTCGTCATGCCGTCGCTTCTCCACAGGGCGAAGCCCGTCCCGTCATCCGCCGGGAAGTACACGTACGATCCCAGTGCTTCCATCCCGTACCTGTGCTCCGGGTCGTCATCGACGAAGGGAGGATTGGTCGGCTGAGGGGAGGTGAAATAGTTCGGATTGGAACTCGCGCCGCCGGCCGCAATGCCTCCGTTGGCGGCGTCGAGCATTACCGTCACGGCGGCGGGATTGTTGTAGGGCAGGCCATTGCTCACCCAGAGCTCACGCCCGTACTCGGGCGTGTAGGCCGAGAAGAACAGCTTTCCGTTGAGGGGCGTCAGCCACATCGGATCGGCGCCGAGCGTACCGCCGTCGATGTCCGTCACGCGCTCGGCCGGGCCGCCCGCGAGCGGCAGGCGCCAGATCTGGAAACCGTTGCTACCGTCATTTGCGGAAAAGTACAGGTATTCGCCCATGCGCGCGACCATGGTCGGGAAGGAGTTGCCGCTACCGGGGTTGATGTCCGTCACTGCTACTGTGCCGGCCGGGGTCCCGTCCGTGCGCCATAGCTCCCTCCCGCCCGTGGCGGGATTTCCCCACGTGAAATAGATGGCGGCGGCATCCACAACGGCGAATGTCGCGAGCTCTCTGTACAAATCGGTGGAGGCCTGCACGGAGATATTCTCCAGTACGGGCAGGTCCACGATTTTGACGGTGCCCTTGCCTGTCCCGTTGCTTTTCCAGATACTGTGCGTTGCAGGGTTGGGATAATTGACCTTCATGGCCAGCAACAGAAGCGTCCCGTTGACATCGGCCATCCAACCTATTCCGTCATCGACGGTTTTCAGCAACGTGGTGGCGCCTGTGGCCGGATCGGTGGCATGGAGATAGCCGGCAAACCTTGTGCTTTTGAACCTGATGGTTCCGCCGTACTCAACTAAATTCTGGGAGGAAAAAATCTTGCCCTGCGACACTGCCGATCCCTGGAAAAAGCCGTCTTTGCCGGTAGTCAGCACCGCTGTGCCCTGCGTTGTGCCATTGCTCCAGCAAAGCGCGGATTTGTCGCCCGCAAAGCCGCTGAAAAACAGCTTGCCGAAGGCCGGGAGATAATTCCCCCAGGAACCTTTTTCCGTCCCGGGATTCAGATCCTTTACAAGGGCGGCGCCGGTATACGACGGAACGGACTTCCACAGCTCGGTGCCGCTGATCGGATCGTACGCCTGGATGTACAAAACATCGTCGAGTATGTCGCGGTGCACCCAGTAGTTGTTGGCGGCGAAGAACGCAGACCCGGCGCCTGGGTTGATGTCGGTGATCCTGACCGGATTCTGCGCGAGCAGAACGAAGGGCAGCAGCCCGGCGAAGAGCAGGCAGCGGGCGAGAAAGCGAAACGTGTCCATGATGTGACTCCGATGCAGTTGTGAAAAAATTGAGTTGTTGTATCGGCATGTGCCGATTATTTCGGGATCGTGTTACTTCGGGTTCATGTATTCGTCACGCAGGTAGCGGAGCAGGTCCATGAGGTCCTCTTTCAGGAAATACGCGACCGCACCGGCCTGTCGCGCCTCTTCGCGATACCACTCCTTGTCGTGTTCGGTCACTATCACGATACTGGCGGAGGGATCCAGGGCCCGTATCCTCGCGGTGGCGGTTATTCCGTCCATGCGCGGCATGCGCACGTCCATCAGCACGACGTCGGGCATTTCCGATTCATAGCGCTGAACCGCCGTGTCGCCATCGTCCGCGGTAGAGACGTTGGGCGTCAGCCGCAGCATCAGGTCGCGAAGGAAGGCGCGCATCGGTCCGCTGTCGTCCACGATCAGGATTTTCATCGCTTTCCCGTTATCCGGTTCTATCTCGGTCCTCAAATGCAAATACGTCCGCGCTCAATGGAATGTCAATCAGTGTTACTACTGAAAAACCTAAGTAGGAACACTGAGTCCTCCCCCCTTCGCCCCCCTGGAAAAGGGAGGGTAGGGGGGGTGATCATTTCAGCAGCGTCATCGTCCGGCTGATCCGCCTGTCGCCCGCCTCGAGACGGTAGATGTATATGCCGCTGGGCAGGTCGCTGCCGTCGAACTCCACGCGGTGGGATCCCGCCGGCTTGACCGCGTCGACGAGACTGCGCACCCGGCGCCCGTAGGAATCCAGCACCCGGATGCGCACGAAAGTCTCTTCCGGTAACGCGTACGAGATGGTTGTGGACGGGTTGAAGGGGTTGGGGTAGTTCTGTTCCAGTGAGTATCCGTCCGCAACCGCAGCGGAAGATGAAGGCGCCTTGGACGTGTAACACGCGCTGTACACCGTGTACGCCGCCGCATCCTCTATCGCCGGTGTGTTCGAATTATGCTGTACGGACACGCAGAACGAGGTGTTTGTCTTGTTGCCGTTCGCGTCCTCCGCCTCGAGGAATATCCGGTAGACGCGGCCGTTGCGCCCGCCGTCCCGCTCGGAGCGGATCTGCAATGACTGGCAGTTGGATGCGATGACGATGTCGTCCAACGTGCTGCCGTCGCCCGATCCGGGATCGTCCTCCGGCTCGTCGCTCGTCACGTGCATGATCCTGATGTTCGCCGCGCCGCAGTTGTCAGTCAGGGAGGCGACGATCTGCGGCATGGTGATCGTCTCGTACTGGTGGTTCGGAGACCATAGATACAGCGCGGCCTGGTTCAGCCCGATCACCGGACCACTCACATCTTGCACGATGACCCGCTGCGTCTGCTGTGCGATGTTGCCGTTGCCGTCGTTGAATATCCAGGTCACGATGTGCACGCCCTGCGTCGAGTACGTCAGCGGATCGCTCGTCGTACCGATTATTGTCCCAGCGCAGTTGTCGGTTGCGGTGGGGGTGGTCGTAATGGCGGCGCTGCATTCACCTATGACATCGGGCAGGGAGGGGAGCGCCGGAACGGGTGCGGCGGCGTCGACAACGGTAACCAGGAAAGAGCATTCGGATGAATTATCCGAGTTGTCCTTCGCGACAACGCGCACTGGTGTAACACCTAAAGGGAATACATGCGGCGAAGTGATTTCCATCGATCCCGAATAGTACTTCAGAACCCCTACCGAGCAGTTGTCTGTTGCGATCGCTGAGAATGGGATGATGGCGGTGCATAGTCCGGCATCGGTATTCTGCTCGATCGCTGCAGGACACGATATCAAAGGCGGTATGTCGTCGTGTACGGTTACAGTAAATACGCACTCGGATTCGTTACCCGATCCGTCTCTCGCAACGGAGCGTACCTGTGTCGGTCCCAGAGGGAAAGCATGAGGGGAAATGATTTCTGTTGAACCTATGTAATAATTGATGCTGGTGATAGAGCAATTGTCCGAGGCGGTCGCCGAAAATGCCACGACAGCGTGACATTGCCCCGCATCGACGGCTATCTCGATGTCCGCTGGACAGAATATCTGCGGAGCTGCCGCATCTTCCACCGTTACCGTTCCGGTGCAGGTCGACGAGTCCCCATGCTCATCCTTTACGACAAGAACCACCGTCGTGATTCCTACCGGGTACGGCCCATGTGGATTCTGGATTATCGTGATAGGATCATTGTCGGGATCCGTAGAACCGTCATCTATCGATGCTGTCGCGGAACAACCGATCTGGATGGGTTGGATGATATTTCTGCACCTTGCTATCGGAGGCTGGTTGGATCCATAGAAATTACCCGCATCCGCACCGATATCCACCGGTGTAAGAATGTTTCGCACTTGGCCATCAAAATCAAAGATGATCCCCGGCTCAGGGACACCATTGCCCTCGGCGGGCGACAATATTGACGCGTCGATATGAAGATCGAGACTTGAAATGGAGCCGGCTGGCGAGATAAACTGCGGATCGGCGTACAGACTGTTCGCATCTTGACCGAGATCATCCCTCCACGAAGATAAATCAGGAATATTCGTGCTGTTGAAACATCCGAACACGCTACCACGGCCGCTGACGAAGTACACGTTGCCATCCATAGTCAGGCCTGGTGGATTTGTGGAGCTACCGGCCACCCGCGCTGCGTAATGTTTACCACCCGGAATTCCGGCGTTCGATCTTGCGTTTACAAAAATATTGTTCTTGTATGTTCTTTCAAGGTCTAGCGCTTCACTGAACAAAGCATACGTATTGTTCAATTGATAACTGACATCTTGCCCACCGATATACACGCTGTTGGAGTACATGCTGTTTGTTGCCCCATGATCTTGGATGCCGACGATTCTGCATCCGGTGGAAACCGATGCGCCTGTGCCACGGATCCCCAATCTGATCATGTTGTTGGCATAGCACGCGCGTACATTGGCTGCATATATACCGATTAATGACGCTGTGCTTGCTGAGCACTCAAAAGAATGAATGAAGTTGCGCTCTATCAACGATGCTCTCTCCCTGGAGGACGCATAGTATATTCCAGTAATGGATACGGAGGAGGATGAGTTTGTATTTACAAGCGAATGGACGGTGTTCGATGAGATAAGATTCCAGCCGCTGTCGCTCGTGATACTGATACCGAGCATACTGTAATTATGCATTATCGCGGACGAGATCAGCTTGCGAACGACGTTTCCTTCAACGATCATACTGTCGCCGTCACACTCGATCCCGGTGATTCTCGAGCCCATGCTGCCGCCCGATATGAATAGGCTGGCGAAATCGGTTGGACCTCCGATAGTATTGCCCTTGACGACAATGCTCTTGCACTTTGTGTATATTCCGTATACTTCTCCGCTGCCATACACATTAACGCTATTGAACACATTGCCAGCAATGACTATACCGCTTGTCTTATATGCATAAATGCCATATATATGAACTCGGGCCTGTGGAGATGTTTGAGACACTAATTGTCGAACTAGCGACACTGCCGATTGTATTCCAACATATGCTGTCGACTCCTCTCTGAGCATAAATTGCATGAAATCGTAATCCAAGAACCATACCTGTGAATGATCCGCTTAGGCTTATGGCGTTCACCGTGTTATTCATGATCTTCGAAGGATACGTCTCTGCCCCATTGCAATAGATGCCGTAAAAGGACGATCCAGCTACACCTCTGAGTTCATACGTGCTTTGAATGATCAATTCCGACTTTCCGATGATATTACCACGGATGATATGGCCATAGCTGAAGGTGCCATCAGCAATCCAGATTGCGGAGTGCGATACGCCTGCAGTGTAGGTCTTCGCTGATGTATGAAAAAAGTAGTTTCCTTCTATTGTCCAAAACGAATTGTTTTCATTTATATACACACCCGAGCTTATCATATCGCCGACAAAATAATCATGAATCCTGTTGTTGATGATTTTGATATTGTCGTTGTTCCGACCCAGCGATCCGTAGCCCCACACTGCATATTGTAGGGCTGGGCCGTACGGCCCGATATCGCAATCGCTGATGGTATTATCCTCGTTTCCATTTCCGGCAGTAGCGGATCCAGCACCGCTGATGGTGATCGAACCCTTAATATCACAGCGTGTGAGAATGTTGTTTGTAGCACCACCCGTGAAGTAAACTGAGGTGCCGTTGCTCATGGATGCGATCGTCAATGAGTTCGAATTATCCCGAAGGCCGTCTATACGTACATTGTCGGCGCCATCGAGATGGATCACTCCTTTGTATGATGAGAAGGAGCCTTGAACGAATCTAGATCCACCGCCACTAGGCATAATAACGATGGAGGAATAAAATGAAGATCCTGTTCCGCTCGCATACAGAACGGCTGCTTCAATCTCGACAGTATTCCCAGTGAGCAAAATTGTTATGTCACCTTTGTGCGTCCCTGCATTTATTGCATCGAATGCGAGCTTCAATCTTGGGTACGTATTGCTACTCGCTTCGCTGAAAACTTCGACCTGTGAAAAGGATGACAAAGACGCGAAAATAAACACGATTGCAATTCGAATGAGGGCATTCATGGTTCCTCCGTGAAAGTAAAAGGCATGGTATATGTCTGTCCGATCGATGATTGCACAGTTATATCACTTCGGGTTCATGTATCCGTCACGCAGGTAGCGGAGCAGGTCCATGAGGTCCTCTTTCAGGAAATACGCGACCGCACCGGCCTGTCGCGCCTCTTCGCGATACCACTCCTTGTCGTGTTCGGTCACTATCACGATACTGGCGGAGGGATCCAGGGCCCGTATCCTCGCGGTGGCGGTTATTCCGTCCATGCGCGGCATGCGCACGTCCATCAGCACGACGTCGGGCATTTCCGATTCATAGCGCTGAACCGCCGTGTCGCCATCGTCCGCGGTAGAGACGTTGGGCGTCAGCCGCAGCATCAGGTCGCGAAGGAAGGCGCGCATCGGTCCGCTGTCGTCCACGATCAGGATTTTCATCGCTTTCCCGTTATCCGGTTCTATCTCGGTCCTCAAATGCAAATACGTCCGCGCTCAATGGAATGTCAATCAGTGTTACTACTGAAAAACCTAAGTAGGAACACTGAGTCCTCCCCCCTTCGCCCCCCTGGAAAAGGGAGGGTAGGGGGGGTGATCACTTCAGCAGCGTCATCGTCCGGCTGATCCGCCTGTCGCCCGCCTCGAGACGGTAGATGTATATGCCGCTGGGCAGGTCGCTGCCGTCGAACTCCACGCGGTGGGATCCCGCCGGCTTGACCGCGTCGACGAGACTGCGCACCCGGCGCCCGTAGGAATCCAGCACCCGGATGCGCACGAAAGTCTCTTCCGGTAACGCGTATGAATCGTTAGACGTTGGACAGTGGACGGAAAATCGAGATGCGACGGGGATCGAGAAGGCGGATATCGGATTTGAGACGCTTGAAAAGCGACCGTACGGGTGTCTCCACACATCTACTTCACTCAGGCGGATCAATGCTTCCGGAGCAAACGGCTATTCATCATTCCGATTTCATCATCCATGATTCAAATCATCGCATTGTTCTCCATCGCGAAACGCAGCAGGCTGTGGCTCCACGTTATGCCGAGTATCCTGCAGATGTGATAGCGGTGGGCTTCCACCGTTCGTGTGGAAATGGAAAGCAACTCGGCTATGCCGCGATTGGACAAGCCGTCGGTGATGAGGCGCAATACACGGCGTTCTATTCCGGTCAGGTCGTCGAGTCTCAGGCGATGGTCGATACGCGAGGCGGCGCGTTTTTCGCGTCATGCTGGTCCACCAGGTAGTTAGCCTGCGCTACCGACAGAACCGTCCTCTACGTGAGAGTGCGGTTGGCCTTCGCCACCACGCCCAGGCAGGCGTTGCGCAGCGAGGCGTCCGACGCGAGCGCCGCAGGCGAGATACCGCCCTCGAACGGCAGCGTGCAGCGCGCAAGTTCCGCGGATGCACACCGACCGCTCTCTCGGAGGTTGTAAAACTTCGACGCTATGTACGCCGTATCCTTCCCGATCACATTCGCCCGCAGTTTTAGCAGCAGTGCCCGTTCCACGTCAAGCGCAGTCTAGTCGGCGGTCCTATCAATCGGATATCCCTTCGAAAGCGAACGGAATATGTTATCCGCTCCCGTTATGTTGTTCGTCGCCGGATAGAACGCCACGGAGGTCAGGTATGCGGCCCGTAGCAGCGGCGCCTCCGCCGTGGGTATCGCCTTGCGCACGTTGTCGATGAAACGCGGGCGCAGGGCCACCATCTACCTCGGAAAGGAGCGAGTTGCACATTCCCCGACGAGGATATCGCGAACGCCGCATCCAGGTCCGTCAGGCTGTTGCCGTACTAAGGGAAGTCGCTCTTGAGAGCGGCTATAGCCGCCTTCGCCGACTCCACATGCCGCGCAGTTCGTGACAACGGCTGCGTTGCGGATGTGTAATCGCGGACCGCGAGCGCTGCTGATAATACGGAAGAATCGAAGTCAGCATCCCTGACGCGAGACCGGCCACGTCTCCGCTCCCGCGTACCGCCTCGACGTGCAGGGCGGCGCCGCCGCCCGTCCCAGCGCCGCCGGTCAGCGGCTCCATGATGTTGAAGTTGTTGAAGGTGAGGCCCAGGGCTCCCGTTGCGCCGAAAGTCCCGCTGTAGCCGACCGAAGCATTGACGTATCGCTCGATCTCTCCTTGACGCTGTACACGATATCGACTGGGGAATCGTTCACGATGGCCGGTTTTGGACGTATGGCTTCCGGATATGAATAGTTAAGTGTAGCCAGCTCGCCAATGCTGCGTATGATGGCCGGGCGGTTGAAGAAATCACCCGGCCACGTGTACAACAATGTATCTCCTCGCTCACCGGTCACATTGAGCGGGTCTCGGAGTCGAAAAAACTCATCCATCGCTACGATCTGCGAGTACACGGTGTAGTGTTCATGCATCGAGATGTCCCGCAATGGGCTGTCTTGATTTTGGATGCCGAGGTAGTTCAGCGAGTTGAGAACATTTTCCAGATAAGAGTAGAGCACATTGAAAATGCCGTCCACGAAGAAGAGAGGGGCGATGGCTGACTGAGGGATACGAATCGTCCGCACCTGTCCGACAATACCGATGAGAAGGTGGATGGTCGCAAGCGGATATTTGAGCCGGAATTCGTTTTTGCCGTGGTAGCGTCGGAGGATGTTCGGCTGAAGACATGAACCATATTTTCCGTTCCAGTCCGGCGGTTGCATCTTCCTGTTCCAGATAACCATATGGTGCCCAACACTCATGACATGAGGTCGGTAGATCTCCATGTCCAAGAAAACACAGTTATCGTCGTGTGTCGAAAACTATTCTTCAGCAACAGCACCTTGCATCGTAATACCCCGCGATCTTCCAACCGACGTATTTCGACGTAAAGAGTCCACAGAGCAGTCCATCGCTATCTGGGTTGAGAATGCAGTTCATGTTTCCGCGCACGATCCAAGGAAAGCGCGTCAAAACGTCTTGATAGTTCAGTTCATTGACTCGTCCGGCGAGCAATTCTTGAGTGTGTGCCATTCGTGCAGTCCTTCAGATGAGTTGGCATAGGGAATCGCTTGATTTGAGTCTCGCTTGCGACTGCCCAGCAGGATTTGACCGAGCAGGAGCCAATGTTCATCAGGAGCCAATGTTCATATGGTGACCAGAATGGTAACCACCGGTTCTGGATCACCGTCTTGGACATCCATCTCCATGCCCGGCGCAGTGAATGGATGTGTCGGCAATCCGAGGATCTGCCGCCGATAAATTCCGGGTACTCACGGGATACACGAACGCCATACCTTTCGATCTGGCGCTCGGCTGCGGAGAGGGAGAGATTCGAACTCTCGATACCCGAAACGGGTATAACGGTTTTCGAGACCGCCGCATTCAACCACTCTGCCACCTCTCCGGTCTCGCAACAAAATACAAAAAGTCTGTATTTCCATGGCTGTTTCCTCAACATGCATGCGGAAGAAGGCGTCGATACGTTCGAAGCATTGCCGGTGATCGGTCTGCGAAAGACATGCGAGAGGCTGGTGTTTGATATCCGACGATGCATGCCCATCCGGTAAAACGCTGGGGGACCACTCGTCCATGCCGAACAGAACACCCGCCGCGACGTGCGAAGATGAAGTGAAAGGGTATCGATCTTGTCCGCCTTGCGACCGGTTCAAACGGGAATTCGCGATTGCAGGCCGGAAAGAGGGTGCTGCAGTTTGTGATGCATCGCATGTGTTCTCACGATGCGAAGCGTGAGTGGAATCGCACCGCGGAAGTCACCTGTGGGAATCCTCCTCTCCCCATGATGCACGCCTGTCGTTTCGATGCGTTCTCGTCTGAGGATACGGATTCCTGCGTGTATGAAGGACCAGACTTCGGGAAGTATTTTCCCTGTAAGCATACGTTAGACGAAGAGATGAGAGGGAAAGGGGAAGTGGGCTGTCCTGCCTATTTACCGTTTATACCCGCAGCCGGTTTCTCGTTAGAGTGAGGAACGGCACAGCCGAATCGGAGGGTTGAAGAGGGGAATGCGCATCACCCGCACGGAATGAACGATACTCGTGCACATGCTCGCCTGTCCCGCCTCTGGTTCCGGAAGCTGTCCACGAAAGGTGGAGGGGAATAGGGGAGTTTCCCGATGTCGAGAGTATTCGTTTGACTCGAGGGACGACCCGCTCTATATTCTCGGGCGAGCCGTTCAAAGGTAGAACCCTCGTTCTGTATCATCACGGTTCGAGCGCACCGGCTGCATGTCTTTGTTTCAGCGCAGTACGCCGCATCACCTTCAAGAAACGATGGTCGTTCCCGGACAGGGAGTTCGATCGCCTTCTCTCCCAGAAGGTTCTCTCGGCAACGGAATCGGTTGTCCTTCCCCTCGCGGTCCGTTTGCAGCGCATCATGCGAGGGGAGCCGACTCGGGACGGAAAAGCATCTGTGCGCATGCCGGTCGTCGCACAGGATCATTTCTCTCAAGCATTGGATAACACTCTTCTTCGGGATTTCTCGATCGCCGCCGTTGCAGGCGCCGTCGTCTCTTCGCTGCTCCGCCGCATCGGTTTGCCGACGGTTGCAGGTCTCATCGCGGCCGGCGTCCTTGTCGGGCCGTACGGTCTTCGCCTCATCGGGGATGCACCGCATATCACGACGCTGGCGGAAGCGGGGGTGATCCTTCTCCTCTTCACGATCGGGTTGGAGTTCTCTCTCAGGCGCTTGAGACATATCGGCCGGTACGTCGTGTTGGGCGGAGCTCTACAGATGATCCTGACATCGGTGCTGGCGTACGGGGTCGTGCTCTGGTGGGGTATGGAATTCAGGCAGGCCCTGGCGCTGGCGCTCGTCGTGGCGATGTCGAGCACGGCGATCGTCCTCCGCACCCTCGCGGAACGCGGGGAGTCGGACGCCCCGCACGGACGCTTCATCATCGGTGTCCTCATTTTCCAGGACCTCCTCGTCGTTCCTCTCCTCCTCTTCGTGCCTGTACTCGCAGGCACATCGGGGCCGCACCCCGGGCTTGCCGTCTTCCGCGTCGCCGTTCTCTCCGTTCTGCTGCTCGTTGCGACGATCGCCTCGGGTCGCTACCTCATCCCACCGGTGTTCTCGGCCATCGAGAAAACGAGGAGCAGGGAGGCGTTCCTGCTGTCGGTTCTCGCCCTCTGTCTCGGGGCGGCATGGGTGGCTTCGCTCGCCGGGCTCTCGCTGGCGCTGGGTGCGTTTCTCGCCGGCATCATGCTTGCCGACAGCGATTACAGCCATCGTGCACTCACCGACGTCCTTCCGCTCCGTGACGTGCTCTCGAGCCTGTTCTTCATCTCGATGGGCATGCTGTTCGATATCCGAGCGGTTATCCGGGAACCCGGGCTGTTCGCTTCCGCCGTCGTTCTTTTCCTCGCGGGCAAGACCGCCGCGGCTGCGCTTGCTGCCGTCCTGATGCGATTCCCGTCGCGAGTCGTGTGGCAGGCGGCCGTCGGGCTCGCTCAGTTCGGCGAGTTCGGTTATGTTCTCCTGCTCGCGGCCGTCCGGTACGGGATCTTCCCTCACGAAAATGTCCAAGCTGTTCTTGCCGCCGGTATCGTCAGCATGTTCGTCACGCCGATCATGATGCACCTTGCGCCCCATGTCACAGCGGGGGAACGCATTCTACGTCCGCTTGCGCGCTTGATGCAGGCGCGTTCCATCGAGGAAGCGAATCCTCGGGAGCTTCCCCTCCGGGATCACGTGGTGATTGCCGGATACGGAGCGGCGGGCCGTCTCCTCGGCAAAGCGCTGGAACGTGCCGGAATCCCGTTCATCGCGATCGAGTTGAACGCCGAGACCGTCCGGCACTCCCGCATGCTCGGGGAACGCGTGTATTACGGCGATGCGACGAGTCCGGAAGTCCTCGCCTCCGCCCGGACACAAGACGCCCGTGCCCTCGTCGTGTTCGTGCGCGACGTTTCTGCGGCGAGGCGATCGGTCGAAGCGGCGAGGCGGGCGGCTCCCGGCGTCCCTGTATTCGTGCGGACCGCTTTCCTCGCGGAAGCCGACGAGCTCCGGCGTCTCGGAGCGCACGATGTCGCGTGCGAGGAACTGGCGGGCGGCCTCGATCTCGCCGACCGCCTTTTCCGAAACCTCGCGTTCCCCGACGAACTCCGCGAGCGCCTCATCCAGTCCATGCGTGTTCGCTGCGTGGTGGAGAACGAAACCTGAGACCGGCACGGGAAAGAGGAAAAGAATGCGCCGATGTCTGAAGACGGGGAAACGACATTTGCGCGAAACAAAAATATTCATATATTCGCATAAGTAAATATATCATGGACGATACCGTTCTCCTCTTCCGGGCTCTTGCCGACCCGAACCGCCTCCGCATCGTGACCCTTCTCCTGGCTGCCGGAGAGTTATGCGTCTGCGATATTCAACGGGTGCTCCACTTGCCGCAACCGCGGGTTTCGCGGCACCTCGGTATCCTGCAGAACGCAGGTGTCGTTACCTCCACACGCAGGGGTCGATGGATGCATTACACGCTCTGCAAGGGAAATCCGCTCGCGCGAGCTGTGTTTCGGATCCTGGAGAAGACTGCCGAGGAAAATCCGCAGTACCGTAAAGACCGAGTCTCGCTCCAGCGCTGCGACGAGGCACGATGCCGTGGGGTCACGACGTAAAAGAACGCGGCGCTGAAAGTCCTTGGAGGATCTAACCAGCAATTCATTGAGGGCCAAATGAAGCGTCTCACCATTCTCGATCGGTACCTGACAGTCTGGATCATCCTGGCCATGCTCGCCGGTGTCGGTGTCGGGCATTTCTTCCCGTCCGTCGCGACGTTCTGGAATTCTTTCCGGAGCGGGACGACGAACATCCCAATTGCCATCGGCCTGATCCTGATGATGTACCCTGTTCTGGCGAAAGTCCGGTACGAGAAGTTCGGGACGGTGTTCCGGCACCGGAAGGTGCTCGCGCTCTCCCTGTTCCAGAATTGGATCATCGGCCCGATCGTCATGTTCGTTCTCGCGATACTCCTCCTGGCCGATCTCCCCGCTTATGCCGTCGGTTTGATCCTCGTGGGACTTGCTCGTTGTATCGCCATGGTCCTCGTCTGGAACGACCTCGCGGAGGCCGACCCGGACCTCGTCGCGGGCCTCGTAGCATTCAACGCCGTATTCCAGGTGCTCTTCTACAGCATATACGCCTGGGTATTCGTCACGATTCTTCCCCCCCTCTTCGGGCTGTCGGGGTCAGTGGTGGACGTCGGCATCGGGGAAATCGCCGCGAG
Organism: Bacteroidota bacterium; assembly: GCA_029907355.1. GTDB lineage: Bacteria > Bacteroidota > Ignavibacteria > SZUA-365 > SZUA-365 > JARYLZ01. The sequence continues at coordinate 28,243 of JARYLZ010000018.1, forward strand.
CGTGTTCATTTACCTCGGCATCCCTTTCCTCGCAGCAGTCGCCACGCGTTTCGGCTTGATTCGGCTCAAAGGATTCGAGTGGTACCAGCAGCGGTTCGTCCCGAGAATAGGCCTGGTGACGCTCATCGCACTGCTGTTCACCATATTCGTCATGTTCTCGTTGAAAGGGGATCTCATCGTCCGCTTACCGATGGATGTCGTCCGGGTCGCCGTGCCGTTGACCTTCTACTTCGTGATCATGTTCATCGTGACGTTTTTCCTCTCGCGCGCGCTAGGCGCGCCCTACGCCCCCACGGCGACGGTTGCCCTCACCGCCGCGAGCAACGATTTCGAATTGGCTATCGCCGTGGCCATAGCCGTGTTCGGAATCGGATCCGGCCAGGCGTTCGCGACCGTGATCGGGCCCCTCGTCGAAGTTCCCGTCATGCTCGCGCTGGTCAAACTATCCCTGGCCTTCCGAAAGAAATGGTGGCCTGCGAACGTTCCGGCGGGCACCGCGACATCCTGATGCTGATGTCGTTTTCGATATCTCGTCGCATCTTCCACACAAGAGTGTCTCTCGGAGAAATAGCGGGAATGAGGTGTTCAACGAACGGATGATTTTATCCCGTCTCATAAGGAGGAGTAATGGATCAGAATAACGATCACAAGGACATGAAACGCTCCGTGCGGAAAATCTACAGCGAAATTGCGCGAGGCAGACAACAGAGCTGCTGCGGCACTTCGACATCGTGCTGCGGTCCGGTGGGCGCGATGACAGACGGGGTATATGAGGGGATCGGCGGGTATATCCCCGAAACGGATCTGGGGCTGGGATGCGGGGTCCCGACGGAATTCGCAGGGATTGAACCCGGCATGACGGTCGTCGATCTCGGCTCGGGCGCGGGAATCGATGCTTTCATCGCCGCGCGACTCGTCGGCCCGACTGGTTTTGTCATCGGCGTCGACATGACGACGGAAATGATCGAACGGGCGAACGAGAACAAAAGCAGGCTGAATGTAGACAACGTGGAATTTCGTCTCGGGGAAATCGAGCGACTGCCGGTCGATGACGCATCCGTAGACGTCGTCATCTCGAACTGTGTTTTGAATCTCGTCCCGAACAAGGAGCGGGCCTTTCGGGAAACGGCGCGCGTTCTGAAATCAGGTGGGTGGTTCTGCGTGTCGGATATCGTCCTGGAAGGCGAGATCCCACCGGAATGGCGGGACGATCCGACCATGTATGCCGGTTGCATATCCGGAGCGGCGCAGAAGGCAGAGTTCATCGCCATGGTCGAGCGAGCGGGTTTTCAACGCATTGAGATCGTTCAGGAGAAGGAAATTCCACCGTCATTCCTCGATGCGCTTCTGACCGAAAAACCTGCCGGGCAGGCCGGCAAACCGCCGGCCACTGTGCGGGTATTCAGTATAACCGTGCGCGGGGTACGCCCATGAGGAAGCGCGTTCTCTTACTCTGTACGGCGAATTCCTGCCGCTCGCAAATGGCCGAGGGCATAGTGCGGCACGAACTCGGAAGCGAATGGGATGCCTTTTCTGCAGGGACCAGACCGGGAATCGTAAATCCCTATGCGGTTCTCGTGATGAACGAAATCGGAATCGATATCTCGGGACAGGCATCCAAGCATGTCGACGAGTTTTCCGGTCGGGAATTCGACCTCGTGATCACCCTTTGCGGCGAAGCGGCTGAGGAATGCCCTCTCTGGCTCGGCCTGGCTCGAAAGATGCACATCCCCTTCGACGATCCCGCGAAAGCGGTGGGGAGCGAGGAGGAAATTCTCTCCGCATTCCGCCGCGTTCGGAATGAGATCCGGGAACGCATACCGCCCGTCCTGAAAACGTCGCGTCCGGTCTTTCGCAGTAACGGAAGCGGATGAACCGGCGGTATCCGAACGGTCGACCCCTCGTTTCAGTCGGACCTGCGCAGATGTCGAGCAACGGCATCGACCGTCGTCACACGGGCGAAGCCGTATGCGAGGTTGAGAAGGCTCGCCACGTGCATCTCCTCGCAGATCGTCGCGGTCGCATCGGCGCAGAAGAATACGCGGTAGTCGCGGAAGTATGCGTCCCTCGCCGTCGACTCGCAGCAGAGATTGGTCATGACCCCCGCGACGACGAGGTCTTTGACGTTCAGGCAGCGAAGGATCGTACCGAGATCGGTGTCGAAAAAAGCGGAGTAACGGTGCTTGAGTACGACTTTCTCAGCGGGGAGCGGTGCGAGATCGGGGTGGATTTCGCTCTCGGGGCTTCCCTCGAGGCACATACCATCCCACCACCAGCCCATGATACCGGCGTCGAGCCCGGAAGGGTGATGGACATGGCGGGTGAAGATGACGGGACGGCGCGCGCGTCGGAATGCCGCGACGAGGCTCTTGACGCGGGGGAGAACCACCACTCCACCGCACGTGAACGTCGGGGACGCGGGATCGAGGAAAAACCTCTGCATATCGATGACGAGCAGTGCGCTCTCGGCTCCGTTCAGCCGCATCTCACGCCTGTCGTACGGGCGAAGACCTTTTATCCAGAGAAGGGTTTTGGCCCGCAGGTTTTCCTGTGTGATATAGGATTCCATTCATCCTCCGGTTTATGGGACATTGTGTCGTGAACGGTTGGTTTTTCCGTCGTAAGGGTGAACCGGAGACACCCCGGCGTGGAGGAGAGTCGTTTCGGAGTTTACGACCTGCCTTGTTTCTCCGACAACTTCCCGTAGAATGAGGATGAGCGCCGGGTTCTCGCCCACCGGGAATGGCGGACGAGAAGACGTGGACAAGGCTGGGGTTCGTGGACGGTTCGGATGGTTTCCCGCTTGCGTGTACAGCGAGGAAGGCGTGCACGCCCCACCGGTACCCTTCGCCCGGGTGTGAAATCACACGAGCGGGCCGACGACCGCTTCGACTTCTTCGAGGATCTCGCAGGATCGGACGACCTCCTTCATCCTCGTGTGGTCGGGGAAAAGAGGACGGTCTTCGTCGAGGTGGGGCACCGAGCGGCGGACGACGGAGCGGGCGGTCCGGACGCCGACGCCGGGTGTGAAATCCCGGAAATCGAGCGCCTGGGAAGCAGCGATGAACTCGATGCCGAGGACCCCGCATGCATTGTCGATGATCTGCGCGTTCTTGACAGCCGTGTTCATTCCCATCGAGACGAAATCCTCCTGGTCGGCTGCAGCGGGAATAGACATGGTGGATGCGGGCGCGGAAAGTATTCGCTGCTCGACGATGAGGCTGTCGGCGGTGTACTGGCTGAGCATCAGGCCGGAGAACATCCCGGCGCCGCGCGTGAGGAACGCGGGGAGACCGACACTGAGTGCAGGGTTCAACAGGCGGTTCAGCCTCCGTTCCGAGAGCACGCACACCATGGTGAGAGCTGCACCCGCCATGTCCATCGGCAGGGAAACCGGCGTCCCCTGGAAATTCGCCCCCGTCAGCGTGAGGCGCTCCTCGGTCAGGAAAACGGGGTTGTCCGCCACCGCGTTGAGCTCGATTTCGACCTGCGAACGCGCGTAAGCGACCGCGTCGTGTGCGGCACCGATCACCTGCGGGCTCGAACGCATCGAATAAGCGTCTTGCACCTTCGTCTTGATTTTCCCGCTCTTGAGATCGCTCCCCTCGATGCACCGCATGATGGATCGCGCGCTGCGTATCGCGCCGGGGAAACCGCGGAGCTCGTGCAGGCGCACATCGTACGGCTTCAGGTTCGCGAGAAGGGCTTCGAGAGACATGGCGCAGGCGATTTCCGCCTGCCGCAGGAGCCGGTCCATGTCGTAGAGGTGCAGGGCGCTCATCGCCGTCAAGAGGTTGGACCCGTTTATGGCGGCAAGACCGTCCCGCGCTTGGAGGCCGGGAATCGGGATGCCCGCGCGTTCCATCGCCACACGGCCGGGTAGGCGTTCGCCTCGATAATACGCTTCGCCTTCTCCCATGAGGAGGAGCGCGATCTGCGACATAGGAGCGAGATCGCCGCAGGCGCCGACGGAACCTTTCTGGCAAACGACGGGGGTCACCCCACGGTTCAACATCTCGACGAGGGTCAGCGTGATCTCGGGTCGGCATCCCGAATAGCCGCGCGCGTGGACGTTGACGCGGCTCGCCATCGCCCCGCGCACGTACTCGATGGGGGCAGGGTCCCCGATGCCCGCCGCGTGGTTGTAAATCAGGTACTTCTGGAACTGCCGCACTTGCTCGTCCGTGAGGACGATTTCCGAGAACTCGCCGATACCGGTGTTGATGCCGTACATGATCTCGCCCGCTGCGATTTTGTCTTCGAGCATAGCGCGGCACGCCGCGATGCGGCGTATCGCATCCGGGTGGATCTCGACCGGCTCGTTGTGCCGGGCAATACGGACAAGTGCTTCGATCGTGAGGTGTTTCCCGTCGAGAGTGATGGCCATATCTGTTTCCTCTGGTGAATGGATGAAAAGTGCATCGGAATTGTCAAGGGGAAAGTCGACATCGCCGCGGAACGTGCGCGGTTCCAGCTTCAGTGTGCCTCGGCTCATGGGGCGGATGGACGGAACATGCTCTTCTCGGATTTCAATCTTCCATGATTCCCTCGCCTTCCAAGTCCTGTGGACGTTCCAATGAGATAATGCAAGGGGACTCGTTCAACCGCAAAGCCCTTCTCGATTATCGAAGGGACGATGCTCGCACCGTTCAGAAGGATGATCGATGCGACCCCTTTCTTCAGCGAGGCACTCATGGCTTCGGGTGTGAAATTCGAGATCGTGGAAAAGATCCCCTGCTCGAATTCGTCCTGGGGAGCAGCTCTGAACCGGTTCCCCGTGGGACGTCCGACAATCCCCCGCCGTCTCTTGCAAAGGAGTGCCACGTTCATTGTGGCCAAACCCAATCGGAGGTTTCCGTACCCGTCGGTATCACCGGCGCACGACGTCTTGCTCACCTTCACCTCAGCGAGTGCGCATGCCATGAGCAGCCTTCGCGCGAACTGCTCGAACCGTGATGGGGGGAAGTCCCGTAAGGTGTCGGGGACATCGGAACGGAAGGAAGTCTCGTACTCTTCATACGACTCCGAGAAAGTTGCCTTCACTTCCGGTTTCCCATCATCCTTGTTTCCATCTTCGAGGTTCGGGCTGCCATTTCCCGTGCTTCGCTGTATGTGATCACGCGGGATCGTAACATCCCCGTCAGCGAGAAGTATTCGTCGCAGCTGAATGATCCGCCTCTTCAATTCCTTGCCCTCGCTCCCGATGGGATCCTCTTCACGTATGTCGGAACGGTCTTTCATGCCGATAGGGTTGGAGTCCCAGAGCCTGCCTTCACCACCCCGAGCACGAGCGTTCCCAGGAGGGAGATCTCTATCTCATGCAGTTTCGTCAGCATGGGAAACTTCGTCCTCTCCTAGGAGATGTCGTGTGCATGGGTTCGATTGCATGTCGGTCAGCGGATGTCTGTCGAGAGTTTGAAGCGGAGAACGCGGTTGTTCCCCGTGTCCGCGATGTAGAGCGTCCTGTCGAAATGGGCGACGCCTTCGGGATGGAGGAACACGGCAGGTCCTCCGAAGGCCTGCGTGATATTCCCGCGCGGGTCGAAGCGATAGAGGCTGTCGTTTTCCGCATCGATGATGTAGATGTTGCCATCGTTGTCCACCGCCGCGTCTTCGGGTCTGCGGAACAGGGAGACACGGAGGAAATCCACATTGCCGTCACGTGCGGGCGTGAAATACGACTCCCATTGGGTCACGTCCCCCGTTGTGCGATGGGTGATCCACTGGGCGCGGAACAAGGACTTCTCCCCACGCTGGGTGAAGAGGAAGTCTGTCGTCCGCCGTGGGAATGTCGCTACCGCCGTGGGGCGGCTGATCGTGGTCAAACCGGTCCCGTCCGGCGTGAGGAGCGGCCACGTGACCCTCGGTTGGAGAACGTCGTTCCTATCGAACAGCATGACCGCATCGTCGGGGTCCACTTTGCTCGCATTGTTCGGGCCGGTTCGGGCCACGTAATAGGAGTTGTCGGCGAGGACGGCGATGCCGGTGTAGCGCCTTTGCGCGCTGACAGGGTCGAACCAGACACGGTGGACCGGTGCGCGGGAGATGTCGTGACCGGCGGAAACGAGGCCGATGCGATAGATCGCCCCGAACGTCACCGGTGTGCCTGCAATGACCGTGTCGAACTCGGCGCAGACAAGGAGATCCAAACGGTAGTCCTGCGCGACGGCAATAGGATTTCTCAACGGTTGGGAGTACCCGACAAGGTGTCCCGAGAGGTCAAGCATGGCGATACGGTCGTTTCCGGCATCTGCGACGTACACGAACGGTTCCCTTCCCACGAGAATATCCGTCGGACGGTCGAAGCCGTTCCACACCGGTTGTTGCAGGACGTAGGTCGTGTCGCCGTAGACGTCGGAAGGCGGGGGGGCGACGAGTTCGTCGAGGGAAAACCGTCGTTCACAGCCCATACCGGTCATGAGCAGTGCGCTGACTGCAAGGAGAAAGCGCCTGGGAGTAAGGCGAACGCGGCAATGGGCGGGTTGGGCGGTCATGGTTCAGAGGGCAAGTGTAATCGTAACACGGTGCACGGAATTCAGCGTTTTATACAGCGAGAATGCGTAATCGACACCGGTCCGGGCGAAACCGAGCGGGGCGGAGATGCCGACACCGGCGGTGAGGCCCTCTTCATCGGTGTTGATCTTATAACCGGCGCGTGCGAAGAAGATCCGTTCCCAGGCATACTCCGCTCCCACGCCCAGGTTCTCGCTATTGTCGTTCGGGTGGTTGAGCTGGATGGACGCAGTGAGCCTGTGATGCTCGTCCTCGTAGGGCTCGAATGCGAACCCGATGCGGAACACCGTCGGAGGGGAGAAATCCTGGAACGAGGAAACCGTGCTGCCGTCCCGTTGCGTGATGGAGCCTGCGGGGGAGATATTTGCGCCGAAGTTGTTGACCGTCACGGCAAAACGCGTGCTCCCCAGACCTGTCAGGTAAAACGTTCCGATGTCGACCATCACGGCGCGTGTCTTCAGGGCATCGATCTTTTCCTCCGCGTAGCGTATCGTGATGCCGGCCGAAAAGCGGTCCGTGAGGGAGCGTGCATATGTGCATGTGACTCCGATATCGCCGTATGAGAAGTACCGCCCTGTACCGAAAGGCTGCGTCTCCGTCCTGATTTCCATGTCGTCCGTGCCGAGCGAAGTGATGGACACGCCGACAGCGTCCGCAGGGGAAAGACGGTATGTCACGGCGGCGTATTCGTGCCGGATGTCCACCAGCCAAGCCGTATGGGAAAAGGTCACCTGGAAACCGTCCATCCTCGCGATTCCCGCGGGGTTGAAATGGAGGGCCGTAGGGTCGTCGGCGAGCGCCGTGAAGGCTTCCGCCATGGCCGCCGCGCGGGCACCGGGCGCAATCTTGAGGAACTGTAAGGAGGAGATCCCTGCGCGCTGGCCGCCCAGGAAGGGGATGAGCTGGGCCGCCGCAGGCACGGCACACGCGCCGACGGAAAACAGGAACATGGCAACCAGTACGTGGGAAAAACGCTGTCGCATAGGTAGCTCTGTCCTTTCGCGCGGCTCCTTCAGTCAGAACGAGAGAGACAGCCCTGCCTTGATGTTCCGTGGGGGCAGGTAACGGGCAGGATTGTACGGGTACGGGTTGATCGGGGCTTGGAGATCGGGGAAAAGAGGGTCGTTCCACAACGGTGGTGTAGGATCGCCGTACTCGTATGCGCGACCGGTGACGGGGTTGATGATCGCGTCGTTCCGCGCGTCGAGGAGGTTCGCGATCTCGATGATGAAAGCGGCATCCAGGCCTGCGATTCGAACACGCTTTTCGAAATTGACGTCGACGATAAACCAATCTTCCCCGACCGCGCCGTAAAGACGGCTTCTGTCCCGGTCGTAGATCGGTCTGCCCGTCTTCGGGTCCGTTCCCGTGAGGATGTACGGGGTGTACCGTTTCCCCGACTGGAAGAACAGGCGCATGTACAGGGTCCAGTCGTCGAGAACTCCTTTCCCAGCACCGAAAAGACCTTCCCCGCGTTGCCGGGAGAATGTCGCGCTCATCGAAGCCTGGACGGGGCGGTCCCACACGAGGTAATTTTCCTTGACGGATTCCTCGAGGTCCCCGCGCTGGATCAGGACGCCTTCGTCCGCGGACGAACTCTTTCCCGTCGCAACGGAGTACGCGAACGACGCGGTCGCCTGGAACCATTTGCCGACTCTCTTCCGGTATTCCGCTTCCGCTCCTCGGACCCTGGCGTAATCCTGGTTGACGTAAGTGATGAACGTCCCCCCCGAAAAACGGGTGCTCGATATACGCGCGCTCTTCGTCGTCACGTAATCGAAGATGTCCTTGTAATAGGCTGTGAGGGTAAGGACATCATTCTCCGTGAACTGGTTGCGCAGGCCGAGCTCGTACGCGACCGTCGTTTCGGGGTTGAGGTCGGGGTTGCCGAACTTCTGGAACGTCGACTTCGCGCTGACGGGATTCAGTTTCGCGTAGACGAATTGCGGTCGGGGTCGCTTGGTGAAATGGCCGTAGGAAAAGAACAGTGTCTGGTTGTCCGAGACGGGATGCGAGATGCCGAGGCGCGGGCTGAGTCGCGCCTTGAAACGACGTCCGAACAGGCCGAAGGTGTGCTCCCTGTATGCGTCCCGGACGCTTTGCGGGATGGTCACGACGTCGGGGTTCGCCACGGCATCGTCGACGAACTTGCCCGGCATCCACCAGTCCATGCGAAGCCCGACGTTCAGGATCATGCCGTCGAAATTCACATTCTCCTGAGCATAGAGAGCGCCGGAAGCGGGAAACACTCGATACACGTCGTTGTTCAACCCGAGATCGCCGATCCACGGCTTGTAGATATCGACGACCTGCATCTCGCCGACGGTGGCTTCTAAGCCGGCCTTGAACTTGTTGCGTTCGCTCAGTGCGCTCGTGATGTCCGCCCGAAGCGTGTAGTCGACGACGTAATGGTCGTGCCAAGTGAAACCGTTCCCGGTGTCCCAGAACCCGTCACCGGGGATGACGCCGACCGTGTCGCGGTCCCGGTTGTAATACTCCACAGGGAAATGGACGACGTCCGCAGGCTCCTCGTATTCGTACCAATGTTTCCCGTTGGCGTCGGCGCGAAGGTTCGTGAAGAACCGGCTGAGCTTCACTTCGTAGAACGTCCGTGAATTGACGGTATGGGTCAACGCCAACGTGTGGAAAACCGTATTGTGCGTGTACGTCAGCGCCCCGTCGAGGATGTCGCGGAACTCGTATTGATAGCCGGGGCTGGGTTCCACGTACTCGAGGTTCGTCTGTAAGGATTGGGAATTCTGGTTGATCGAGATCGACTGGCTGAACGAGTACCGCAGTTTGAGTGTCGGCGTCACCGCCCACGTCAGTTTGCCGAGCCAGAACCAGTCGTTCTCCTGGCGCGGCGCGAAACGGCTGCCCCCGAACGTGGAGGAGAACAGCCGGCTGGCTTTCACCTCTTTCAGGTCGGCGGTCTCGCGTCCGCCCGCGATGATGGGCGACAGGCGCGTAAAGCCGTCCGATATGCGGTTGTAAAAAGTCCCGAAAAAGGAAAGCGAGCCGGGAATGCTGACCCCGAGTGCCGGCAACAGATAGGATGTGATCGGTTCCGGTCCGCTCAGGGACGTTTCCCGGATGTCGGTGTTCCAGCAGGTTCGGGATTTCTCGTTGAATCCGAAATGGTCAATGCGGTACGAGAGAGAACCGCTGTACCGGGACGTGGCTTCCCTCGTACTGACATTCACGACGCCCGAAGTGGCCTGCCCGTACTCGGCGTTGAATCCGCCCGTCATCACCTCGACTTCCTTGATAGCGCCCGCGCTGAGCTGGAGGCCGAATCCCGTCCCCGATAACGGGTCCTGGACAGAGATCCCGTCGACGAGGAGAGCGTTTTCATACCCGCGGCCCCCGCGGATGTACACGGTGTTGTCGCTTTGTACCACGCCGGTCTGCTGGGCGACGACGTCGACGACGTTCTCGATGGATGCCGGTGCGATGTCGTCGGCCGTGACGACACGGGAGCTCGAAGTCTGCTCGATATCGAGGAGCGGTTTCTCCCCGATGATGACGATTTCCTCATTCAGGGAAAGGACGGTTTCCTCCAGGGGGACGTCCAAGCGCGTCGTTTTCCCCTCTGAAACCTTGACACCCGTTCGGCGGACTTTCGTGTACCCGACAAGGGAAATCTCGACGGTGTATTGACCGGGTGCAACGTTGGGAATGCGGAACCCGCCATCCATCCCTGATGCCGCACCGTGGTATGTTCCCTTGACGAGGATCGTCGCCCCGATCAGCGGCTCGCTGGTCTTTGCATCCGTTATTTTCCCTTCGATGACCCCTTTCTGGGCGTAGAGCGATATGGTCCCGGCGACGAAGAACAGGAGGGGCAGCATGGCATGTGTCCGCGTAAACGGACATGCGCTCTCCCGGATGCCGGGATTTCCGGAAACCAGAGGAAAAAGACGAGTGAAGTATGAGGCGTATAGCATGAGCCTCAACGCAAACCGAATTCCCGGGTGAACAGCTCGAAGAACAGCGTGCCGACATTCCCGTCCCTGTCGAAACGATGGAGGGGGACGGAGAAGAGTGCGAAGCGTCTGTCGCCGCTGAGAACGGCGACGACAGGACGCCCATTCCATCGGGGGTCCGGGGCGAGCCGATAGAGATCCAAGGCATTGATTTTTCGATACAGCGCCCGGACGAATGCGACCGGCGTCCCCTTCGTGTCGCGGGCGAGCACCGGGTAACCTGGTGTCGAAGGGTCTGGTTCCAGGAGTGTACCCGCCGGGATGAACGTGATCAGGAGGGGTGAGATACTATCCACGGGCGCGAAATCGGTGATTCCGCCTCGAGGATCGATCACACTCTCGGGGAACGAGGCGGTGAAAAGGATTCTCCCGCCTGCCTGCTGGTAGGCGGGCAGTGAGAGTTGTGCGAGGTCGAGCGTGGGGTTGTTGTCGCCGTACCAGAGGACGACGCGGAAGAGTTTGAACGTCTCGATCAACGTCGGGTTGACATAGGGCGGTACGAAAATGCCCCTCGTCGTCGACGTCGCTCCGTACTTGATATCGAGAACGTCCGCGTCTCGGTAACGACCGCCGAGCAGCGTGTCCAGAACCGAGCGGTAGTACACCGCCGTCTCGTCGACAGGTCCGTAATCGTCCACGATCAAGAGGTCGGTGCGCGGGACGCGTACGAACCAGGATCTCCCGTTTCTCGGCATCCGGATTATCGGGCTTTCAGCCCCCGCGATATCGACGGCTTTGATGTAGAATGCGTTGTCCCCGGGTCGTATACCATCCCTGGCTGTCAGTGTGATGAACGTCTGCGAGCGCGGGAGGGAACGCCAGGAAGCCGGATCGAGCGTATCGTTGAGTGCATATCGGAATTCGGCGATGGTTCCATCACCGTCGGCATCCGTACCTGTCCATGCGAAGGAAGCGACTGTGAACGTCGTGTCCGGGACATCCGAGCCCGGCACGAACCGAACCATCGGCGGGGTGTTGACGACGGGGAAACGCAGAACGGCGGGTGTTGGGTCCCAGAGACCGAGATCGACAAACGGTTCGCCCGCATCATGCTTCCCGTTGCCGTTCAGATCGGTGAACGGCTCGGGGCCGTAAGGGGACGCGCAGTCGTACACGTGATTCCCCTGGTCGTCCACTGCGCGGACCGAGAACGTGAATGTCGTGTCCGTCCCGGAAAACGTGCATGCGAACACGCTGTCGGTCGAGCGGGTGAAGTTCCACGTCACCCCATCGAAACTGATGAAATAACCGGCGACGAAGCCGTCCGGGTCGTCACCCCACCAGTGGATGTGCAGGCGGCTCGTGCTCGGGCGGAGCGCACTGTCGGGGCGAAGGGAGAGATAGGTTTCCGGAGGGATGTTTTCCCGAGGCGCACCGACCGGATTTTCGGAACAGGAAAGATGGAGAAACACGCCGGCTAAGAGCATCGCGGCACATACACAGCCGGGTGTGGGTCTCCCCCCTCGGCTTGCCGGGAGCGCCGCAGCCATACATGCCTGGTGCGCTGTCATCGCAGGAGAACAATAGGACGGGTTTGCACGGTGTCTTCTGTTCGGTACACCGCGTAGTAGACGCCCGGTGCGCAGGGTTCGCCCGCCGCATTCGTTGCGTCCCAAGTGACGGCATACGCTCCCGGTGTGTGCATCCCTTTGGCGAGGACACGGACCTCGCGTCCGAGTGCATCGTACACGGCGATGCGGAGAGGTTGCGCGACGGCGACGGTGAAGGGGACCGTGGCCACACGACCCGATGCCGGGTTGGGGTAGGGGGACGCGAGGATGGGAACGTTGAGTGTGCCCGCAGTTTCGACCGCGGTGGGGCGGGTCCCCGTCCTGTACCAGACGGGGAGCATTGCATAGGAGAGGAAGGCAATAGGGGGACCTTCGGGTGTCATGGCGTCCAAACCGAGCGGCATGATGTAGATGGAATCGATCCCAGGCGTTTCGAACAGCGATTGGGCGCTGAACGAAAGGGCACGGTCATCGCCGCGGAAGGATGGGACACCGTTGTTGTTGAAGGGAAGCTCCACGACGATGCGGTGTGCGCCCGTCAAGAGATCGGCGATGACGATAGAACACCTGCGTTTCAGCGGGTCATATGCGTCGAATGCGATGATGGTTTGATGGTTCTTGGCGAATGTCGGGTTACAGAGATCGCGCCTGGGGTCGGCCGGAACGACGCGGAATATCGACCCGCTGTCGAATCGTGACGCCGTGGCATTCCAGACGTCGATGCGGAGAATATCCCGGAAATGGGAGAGCGAGTCCTCGAGGGTGATTTCGCTGTACGTGTCGAAGAGAAGGGAAGCACCGTCCGGGGAGAATTCGAGCGCGTTGGCGAAAAGCGCAGTGCTCGTCGTGTGTTCGTCAGCCAGCATGGGCGTGGAGATGTCGAAAGTTTTCCACCCCGCAACCCCGGCGAGGTCGACGACATGGATGAACGGTTCATCGGTAAATGCCGTCAATGCCGCCAGTGTCCCGTCCCTGCTGATGGCCGCGGTGTTCCAGACGACGAGGGAATCCAGCACCGTCTCGTTGGGGGCGAATGGGTCGAGGGACACGGCGCGGAGTTTCCCTTCCATATCGACGAAGATGGCGGTAGACCCGTCTTCCGTCACGCTGGGTCGCGAAATCACGGGTGTGCTCGTGATGGAATAGAAGTCGTTCGGGTTGGCAGGGGGAGCGACGCTCCAGAGGAAGACAGGATCCATCGGGTCGGTGCTGAGGAAAAGCATTCGATCGGGGCCTTCCACAGCGGGGAGAATGCGCGGAGGAGGTGTCGGGAGACCATCTGGAATCCCGACGCGATCGCAGGCATCCGCGCAGGCGAGCACTTCGGGGGAGGAATCGCCGAAGAGTTCCCGCGCACTCTCCGTCAATGCGAGACGGAAATCCACGAAACGCGAGAGTGCCGTCAGCTTCGTCGTCAATGCACGATAGAGAAGGCGTTCGGTCTTCTCCCGCCCCACGGCCTTTGAGAGGAGGTAAGCGGCATGGTTCGGTATCCCGCTGTTGACGTGCACGCCGCCGTTATCCTGGCTGACGGGAAGAGGGACGTATTCACGCGTGTGAGACGGTTGCCATGCCGCGGTGCCCGCGACGGTACCGTTATGCGGGTCGGAAAGATCGCGGTATGCCCCGCGGGGGTAAACCGTCGTGTCGGGGAGAAGATCCTCGCCGATGAACCAGTCGTCGCGGTCTACCATCGCGGCGAACATGTCGCAGAACGCCTCGTGGAGTGCACCGGATTCGTGAAGGTATAACAGATTCGCGCTATGCTCCACCACGCCGTGGGTGAACTCATGTGCCGCGATATCCAGCGCAGCGGGGGGAGGGCGGTTGCCCCCATTGCCGTAAACGACGAAGCGCCCGTTCCAGAATGCGCGGTCGGTGGGAACCCCGGCAGCGGATACATTCACGACCGATACGATATTGCCGCCGCGGCCGTCCATGGATTCGCGGTCATGGACGGTGTGGAAGTACTCGTAGGCCACACCTGCGTTGGCATGCGCGGAAACAGCGGCACGGTCCGGCCACGCATTGTCGGGGGAAGTCGCGAACCCGAGATCAGCCGGCGCGCCGTTACGCGCGTCCAGCGTGAGAATCGCACCGACGGGTGAATACGGCAGGATCGACGAAACGGAATCGAACATCGACCGCGAGCCGTCGAGCAGGTAGTACAAGCCGTTGAACCGGTAGGTGTCGATCGTCCGTACAGCGCCGAGAAGATCCACGGCCTGCGCTTTGGCCGGACCGTCCGAGCATAGCGCATCGTAGCAGAGATGCGGGAATCCGGACGTTGCGTCGACGAGGCAGATGCGGCGCACAAGGAACGAAGGCTGGAGCACGATCTCGTAGCAGAGATGCGCTTCCTCCGCCGGCGAAGGAGCGTACCAGACGAGCCTCGCTGTGAAGGGGGGTGGGTTGTGGCTGTCGGCGAGGGAAGTCTGAGGGACACCCGAGACAGCGCAGGCGATGTCGACCGCGCGGGGAATATCGATCTCCGCTGTTTGGAAACCTTTGCGAAAGCTGGCGTGATAGCGCCCCATGAAGAGACATGGCGAGCCGTCAGGCATGATTTGCAGGACGATGCCTGCCAACCAGACCGGTATGCCTTCATGGAATTGAGAATATCGTGCGTGTGTCGTCCCGTCCTCTTCCTGCAGAGAGGAAGTTAAGCGAAACTCATCTATCGGGGGGGTAAGGTTAAGCAGTTCCGCGAATTGCCGGAGGAATTCCACTCCTGTCGCCTGCAAATCGAGGTATGTCCCGTACATCGACGGTTGTTGATTCCACAGGGGTTTACCGGCGAGAAGAATCGGGACCGTCCCGCTTTCATCCCATACAGCTCGAAAGGAGGGGAGTTTGTCCTTGCAATCGGCATAGGCCAGGATTTGCCGGGGAGACAGCCGCCGCAGGGAACGGAGTTCGGGATGACGCGTGAGCGCAGCATTCGAGAGTCGCCAGTCGCGGTATGCTTGGATGATCGCCGGAAATCGTTCGGCGGGGAGGTGCACGAGCGCAGAAGATCGGCGCTCGAGACAAAGAGCCTTGGCTCGGCCGGGTATCGTTTTCTGTGCCTCGACCGGCGAGAGGGATGAGAGCAGTGCCCAGAGAACGGTCACAGGGATGACCATATGGGCAACGATATGATGCGATCGGACCGAAGGATCCTTCAGCCGATGTTTCGCGTCATGAAGCATGGAACCTTTCTCCCCGGAATTGAGTTTGGGCGGTCGTGCCTCTTATCCGGGTTTTCAATGGATCAGAAAACGTCCGAATGCCGTCCATCCTCCGCCCTGAAGGCGCGTGATGTACATTCCCGCCGGAAGTCCACTCGTGGGGAAACGGAAAGAATGCGCACCGGCCCCTAACCGAGTATCCAGCAAGGAAGCGACGCGACGCCCGAGAGCATCGAAAACGTCTAGGGTGATTGGGCCGGGAACCGGTGTGACGAATCGAATCGTCGTCGTCTCTCCTGCAGGGGCAGGGTTGGGATACAGTTCGATGGCATGAATGGAGAGAGGAAGCGGGGATGCCTTGTCGACATCGGTCAACCCGTCGAAGTCCGCGACATTCCGAGGTTCGAGCTTGTAGTTCCCGTAACTGTAGAACATGATTCCCGTCAGGGAACGTATCGTCATCCCGGCTTCGAGCAGGATGAGATTTTTCTTGGTTGTATCGTTCGTGTAGACGGTTTTCCACTGCCCGAGATCGTCGACCCGCATCGGGCCACTGCCGTCATCGACGAGAAATTCTCCGTAGAACCCCGAACCCTCGTCCGCGTTTCTCGCAGTGATCGTCAAATCATTGAACCGAAGGAGCATGCCTTCGTACATCTCGGCTTCGGGTGTGCCGTCGGTCACGAGGCCGGACTGGAACCTGCCTGTCGTGAGGACGATCGGGTCGGGCAGTGCCGCCTTCCCATGCGTATCCACGACAGTGGCGTCGATGAGAGCAGTGTTCCCCGCTGTGGAGGAGCTGTAACCCTCTGCAACCGTTCCCCGGACCGTCACGTCGTCGCCGAGAGTGAGGGCGCGGACCGCCGCATCGCCCCGCACGAGAATGCCGGACCAGGGTTCCTCCGCGTCCTGGATATACACGATGCCGAGCGACGACGTGTCCGCTTGTGAGATGACAGTCCCACGGACGGTCGCCGTGGCACCGAGGCAGCCCGGTACGCCGTCGCTGAACGGCGTGTACTGGATATCGCGGATTCGCAAGGCGCCGTCACGCACGATGAAGAACGGTTTGGATTTCGCCCCCTGCGGGGGGAAGTCGGCGTATTGTCCGAGGTTGTCCTCGGCCCGCAATGTGTACCAGATGACGGAACCGTCCGGTTGGGTGGGTATGGTCGCCGTGGCGGTG
>JARYLZ010000019.1 GCA_029907355.1 Bacteroidota bacterium
GTCCATGACCGCATCACACGCCGCGAGTACGCCGCCCGCTGCGAGGAGAGCGATGTCGAACGACCGTCGGCAAACCGGCGTGTCGAGGTCGAGCCGGAACGGCGCCTGCTCGCACAAGGCACGTACCCGCTCGACATGCTCGCGCGCATGCACGCGCTCCACCCATTCTCGTTCGGCGGGGTGGGCATCGATCGGGATCAGGAGCGGAGAGAGACCCGTGGCCTCGAGATGTGATACGATGGCGGTCAAGCGGCTCTCGTTCTCCGGGTGCGCATAGCCCGTGTCATGCTCGAGATAGTCGGGATGATAGACGAAGCCGGTCATGGACAACCCTCGCGCGGTTCCTGGGACCCTTGAGGCAAAACTACGAACAACACGACAGGGATCCGCATCCCTGCGATTCGCCACCCGTCGTTCCCGCGCGGGGACGTTTTCAGGGCTTCTTCACTTCCCCTGCCCGGAGCAGACTTCCTTTCCGCCGTGACGAATAATCGTACCCTGGACGAGGTACACGACATCCTCCGCAATGTTCGTGGCGTGGTCCGCGACCCGCTCGAGGTGCCGCGCGACACCGAGCAGGGCGAGCATCGGGTCGAGGTTCTCCGGATGCGCGCGGATCTCGTCCTTGACGCGCCGAGACAGGAGGCGGTTGAGTTCGTCTACCTCGTCGTCGATGATGCAAACGCGTTGTGCCTGTGCGGCATCCTGTTCGACGAGAGCATCCAGGCTCATTTTCACCATGGCCGCTGCCTTGTCCGTCATCGTCGACAGTTCGGGCGGGATGCGGACCGGTTTCGCGTCGGAGATTTCGAACGCATGTTCGGCGATGTTCGTCGCAAGGTCGCCGATGCGCTCGAGGTCGTTGTTCATCTTGAGGACCGATACGATGAAACGGAGATCGCCCGCCACAGGCTGATATAGTGCGAGGATCTTCAGGCATTCTTCCTCGATCGCGATTTCCATCGCATCGATTTCCGTGTCGTTCGCGATGACCTGTTCGGCGAGGCCCCGATCGTCCGTCATGATGGAACGAATCGCCGTCCGCAGCCCTTCCTCGACGATCGCACTCAGTGCGAGCATCTTTTTCTTGATCCCTTCGATTTCGCGGTGAAAGTGCAAGGACATCTTCTCTGAACCCTCCTGCTCGATGAACGCCCTGATGGGACGATATCCCCCTCCTCACGCGGCGGGGAGCCGGACCGTGAATACGCTCCCGACACCCGGCGTACTCTCGACCGTGACCATCCCGCCGTGTATGTGGACGATGTGTTTGACGATCGAAAGTCCAAGCCCCGTGCTCCCGGTCTTTCTGTCCCTCGACGGGTCGACCCGGTAGAATCGCTCGAAGACCCGCGGGAGGTGTTCGGCCGGAATGCCGCAGCCCTCGTCGGAAACCCTGATGACCGCCTCACTGCCTTCCCGCACCGCCTCGACGGCGACGGTCGTCCCAGCCCGTGTGTACTTCACGGCGTTGTCGATGAGGTTGCGAAAAGCTTGTTCCAGCAAGTGAGGACTGCATTTCAGGGACAACGTTTCGTCACAATCCCAGCGGATCGTGACGGATTTCTCCGCCGCCTGTTCCTGATATGCGCATACTGCCGCTTCGAGAATACCGGCAAGGCGTTCCCGATCGAAAAGCATCGACTCGCGCCCCTGTTCCTGCTCGAGCCGGGATAAGCTCAGGAGATCCTCGATGATCCAATGGAGGCGGTCGGTTTCCTTTGCGATGACAGCGAGAAAGCGCGCCCTGGCCTCGGGGTCTTCGGCCGCACCGTCGATGAGGGTTTCGACGTACCCTTTGATCGACGTGACGGGTGTCTTGAGTTCATGGGACACGTTCGCGACGAAATCACGGCGTACCGTCTCCAGCCGGTGGAGCCGCGTGACATCGTTCATGACGAGCACCGCCCCGAGATTATTGCCTTCCGCGTCTCTCATCACGGTCCCATGGACCTGGAACGTGCGTTCCCCATCCGAATGGATGGTCAAGACATCCTCGACGGGTGCGCCTGATGAGAGGGTGCGCGCAACGAAGCGTTGAAATGCCGTGTTTCGGACGACCTCTTGCACACTCCTCCCGATGACATGATCCTCGACGACCCCGAAAAAGCGTGCTGCGGCCGTATTCATATTCATGACCCGCTCATCCGGGTCGACAGCGATGACACCCTCGATCATGGAAGTGAGGACGGCTTCCTGTTCGTTCCTCTGACGCAGAATGGTGCGGATCCGTGCATCGAGTTCCTTCGCCATGCGCGTCATGGCTTCGGCGAGTTCCCCGAACTCGTCACCGGATTCGACGGGAATGCGGTGTGAAAGTTCGCCCCGCGCGAAAGCCTCCGCTCCCGAGACGATTGCCCGGAGAGGCTTCATCAGCCTCCGCATGTACAGGTAGAGGAAAAACGCGGACAGCACGGTGACGATCGCCCCACCGGCGATAACGCGTTGTTGAATTGCGGCGACCGCGTCTTCGACTTCGCTGAGGGAAAGAGCGGTCCGCGCGACTCCGGCCGTCCGCTCCCCCCGGAAAACGGGGACTGCGGCATACATCATGTTCTTTTTCAACGTCGGGCTGAATCGTATCGACCACGCTTCCTCTCCCGCGAGTGCACGGGATATTTCCGGCCTGTCCCGGTGATTCTCTAATTCCGCAGGGTCTTCGTCGGAATCACCGAGCACCGTCCCGTCCGGGGCGACGATCGTGACGCGTGTCCCGGACAGTTTCCCCATGCGCACCGTCATCGCCCGGAGATCGTCCAGGCGTTCCTTCTCGAGAAGGTCTTCGATTTCGACGCGGACCAATCGCGCGCGGACGAGGAGATCACCGGAAATTCGCCGGTGATAGGTCGCTTTCAGAGAATTCATGCTAACCATGACGAAAGCGAACAGGGCGAGCAGCGTAACGACTGCGATCCCAACGGGTATCCGGTACGCGATCGAGCGTCGAGGCGTCTTCATTCTCTGAACCTGTAACCGACACCTCTGACCGTCTCGATGTACGCTGCAGCATCCCCCATTTTCCGCCGAATACCGACAATCTGGACATCGACCGAGCGGTCCGTCACGGGGTAATCGTCCCCGCGGATGGCTTCTACAATTTGCGCACGGGTGAAAACCCAGCCCGCCCTGCGCGCGAGGACGTACAGGATGCGAAATTCCGTGGCGGTCAGATCGATCTTTTTCCCGCTTGCATGGACCTGGTGTCGTTGGGGATCGATCACAAGGTCGTGAATCCGGATCGTCTCGTTCTCGCCTGCCGGTGTCGACGCCTTGCGACGCATGACGGATTTGACGCGCGCGAGGAACACGCGGGGGCTGAACGGTTTCGTAATGTAATCGTCCGCGCCGAGTTCCAACCCCGCAACGATATCGCTTTCCTCCGTTCGCGCCGTCACCATCAAGATGGGAGTGGAGACCGTCTCGGGGCGGCTCCTCAGGAGGCGACAAACCTCCAGGCCGTCCATACCGGGAAGCATGAGATCGAGCACGATACAATCCGGCGTTCGGCGTCCGGCTTTCTGGAGGGCTTCCTCGCCTGTGCGCGCCTGTTCCACCGTGTACCCTTCTTTCCGAAGGTTGAACGCCAACAATTCCCTGATGTCGTCCTCGTCCTCCACGACGAGAACAGTCCCTTTCGCCATGACTCACCTGTTTCCTGAGGCGTTCTGCATAACGCAATATCGCCGATGAACCGTTAGCAAATTGCAAGCGCGGCATGAGATTTTCATGTGAAATGAAAACCCGCCACGGCATTCGACTTGCGCCGTGGGCACCGCATTGCCCGTCTTTTCAGTCGTATGTTCTCCTCCAACCACCGGCCGGAAGAGGAGGAGGGGACGCGTCCGCCGAACTGCCATTTCCCTGAGCGCGTCCCGCGGCCCTCAAGCTACGACCTCACCTTCGGAACCGGGACTGTCAGCGCTTGAGGTTGTCGCGTATCTCACGAAGTAAGAGGATCTCCTCCGGCGGTTCGGGCGGCGCCTGCACCGGTTCGGGTGCCTGTCGACGCATCTTGTTCACGGTCTTCACCAGCAGGAACACCGCGAACGCGATGATGAGGAACGAGATGAGCGTATTGACGAACACCCCGTAGTTCAAGGTGACGGCGCCCGCCTGCTTGGCTGCGGCTAGGGTCGGGTACGGACCGGGGGTCGCCCCCTCTTTGAGGAGAATGAAAAAGCCGGAGAAATCGATCCCCCCGAGCAGCAACCCGATGGGGGGCATGATGACATCATTGACCAGCGACGACACGATGGACCCGAAAGCGGCTCCGATAATGATGCCGACAGCCATGTCGATCATGTTGCCGCGCATGACGAATTCCTTGAATTCCTTGAACATCCGTGCCTCCATAGGTGTTGAGTGTATGGGGTGAACCAGCCGACCCCTCAACGAGGCCAGCAGAGCAGTGTGATCAGAGAAGCGTGTACGTGAGACCGAGAGCGAGCGCTTCCTTCACCTGGGTACGCCTCGTTTGGGCGATTTCGTGGACGAGGAGCACGTTCAACGACACGTTGACATACGCGTTGACTTTGGCACTCAACGTATTGTCCCAACGCACGTCCCAGACATCGAGGTGTTCGAATGCGGAGAAGAGATTCAATTGAGACGTGTAGAGGATGTTCTCCATGACAGGGTACTTGGCGCTCGTCCCGGATTCGATGCCCGTTTGGACCCTCGTTTTTTTTCCAGGGTCGCCCGTATAGCCGAAACGTGTGAAAGAAGACGTGAATGTCTCTTTCACGGCTACGCCGAGACGGGTTGCGAAATACTCCGACGGCTGGTACGCGAAACCGGCGCTCTCGATGAGGTAACCCGGGTCGAAGAAGCCGGACGTCTGTGTCCTTACACCATCGACGGTCTTGTAGCCCGGCGCACATTGCGTTCTCAACGAGACGGAAAGGTACGGGTCGATCGGCCAACCGAGCCGGTAAGCGAGGATGCTCTCGACGAAGAGTTCATCATCGGTTTTCTCGACGTCTCTTTCACCGACCTTCGCCTGCCCGTACGTGGCTTTCAATCCGTTCGTCCAGCGATAACGCTCACCTGAGTAAGCGAACTTCCCCGTCGTGAATAGGGCCCATGCGATGGTGCTTTCCCCGCCCTGCATCCAGTTGTGCAGACTGACCTGTGTCAGGTTCATCCCCGCGACGAGCGTGTTTTTCCACCCGTGTTCCGTTTCACCAACAGGTTTTTCCTGGGCGGCGATGGGGACAGCGCAGAAGATGAGGCACAGTGCGATACGGTTTTTCATGTCGATCACCTTGCTCGTTTTAGTTGGGAAAGAAGTGTAATGCTCTCTCGCGAAGGGAAAAGGGCTCCCGGGTGCCTGCGAATGTCCACCGCCACGAGCACGGCGGCCGTACATGCCGCTGCGGAAGCGATGGGGAAGACGATATCGTGATGGAATGCTCCCGCCATCGCCCCGACCCCCATGGACATGAAAGCTGCACCTGTATCCATCATCCCGGTGATCAGCGCGACGGCGCTGCCGGATATTTCCTGCGGTACAAGGAGATAGCCGAACGTCGTGACGGCGGGGAATGCGAGACCGTGGGCCGTCCCGCTCAGGAGCCCGGCCGCCACAACCCAAATGACATGGTCCGCCGCCGAGAGAATGGCGAGCCCCGCCCCGTACAGAAAGTACGCCGGTACCAGCACGTGGCGGACCCCTACGCGATCCCCCCAGCGCCCACCGACGATGCGCACGAGAACGCCCCCGATTCCCCACGCCGTGAAATAAAGGCTGAACCCCTCGATGCCGCGGGCACCGGCAACAACGGCCAAGAAGCTCTGCGGTGCACTCGAGCAAAGGGCAAGAAGGAACGCGAGGAGAGCGGCAAATGCGATGCGCGGCGTTCGGAACGCGGAGATGATCGCTCTCACCGTCGGTCCGGCGGTGTCCGAATGCCGGAACCTTAGGCGGGAGATCAGGAGGATGGCGACGCCGCCGAGACAGCCCATCGAGACGAAAAACGTCGACAGTCCGAACGTACGAATGATCGTTTCGCCGATGGAGGGGCCGACGCTTGCCCCCGCAAGTCCGGAAATCCCATACATGGCGATCGCCTCGTTGCGTCTGTGTGCGGGTGCGATGCGAGCAGCCAGCGTAAATGCTGCGGAAAAATGCGCGCCGTATCCGAAGCCCTGTACGGCGCGTATCATCCATACGAGGGCATTCAAACCACTCCCCTGCAAGGCGGCGTACCCAAAAGCGGGAAGGCTGATGCAGAGGCTCCCGGCGACAAGGACGGCGACCGGTCCGGAACGGTCGATCAGCCAACCGACCACGGGGCGCCCCGCGACGGCTGCGAGGGCATATACCCCCATGAAGAGTCCGACCACGGTCACGCCCCCACCTTCGGCGCGCACGTACAGCGGGTAGAGAGCGTTGTTCGTGAAGTGGAGAGCCATCACGAAATTGTACGCGAACCCGGCAAGGAATGCTGGCGTGTAAAGTGAAGCTGAATCCTTCACATCATTGAGGGTGGGCATTTCCGAAGTTAATATACGAATGAATAACCTAACGGGGACGCAGAACATGCAATGCGATGCATCGTTCTCGTGCCGTTAAGGGTAGGATTTGGACCGCCCTGTCGTTATTTTCTCTGGTCCGGATCGTTTCTCACCGAGGAACGTCCCACGTACAAGAGATCCCTCCCCACCCACGCACATTCATAATCCGAGGAACGTTCATGAAACGCATGATGCTTCTCGGTGACGAGGCAATCGCACAGGGAGCGCTGGATGCCGGCTTATCGGGAGCCTACGCTTACCCCGGCACGCCTTCCACGGAGATCACCGAGTATGTCCAACGTTCGCCCGAGGCAAAAGCCCGCGGCGTGTACGCACAATGGTCGGCCAATGAAAAGACCGCCATGGAAACGGCGCTCGGTATGTCATACGCGGGCAAACGGGCTATCGCGTGCATGAAACATGTCGGTTTGAACGTCGCCGCAGACGGTTTCATCAACTCGGCGATCACCGGCGCCAACGGCGGATTGATCGTCGTCGCCGCCGATGACCCCTCCATGCATTCGTCCCAGAATGAACAGGATTCCCGTTTCTACGGCAAGTTCGCCATGGTTCCCACCATCGAACCCGGCAATCAGCAGGAGGCATACGATGCCATGCATTACGGGTTCGACCTCTCGGAAAAGTATGGGACCCCGGTTCTGGTGCGTATCACCACGCGTCTCGCACATTCGCGGTCGGCGGTCACCACACGCGAACCGCGCATGCAGAACGACCTCCGTCTCCCCGAGAACAAGAGGCAGTTCGTCCTGCTCCCCGCCATCGCGCGGAAGAACTACCAGAGCCTGCTCGGCAAACAGGAGGCGTTCGAGAAAGAGTCTTCCGAGTCGGCTTTCAACCGACTCATCGACGGGCCGGACCGATCGACCGGCATCGTGGCGGCGGGTTTGGCCTTCAACTATCTCATGGAAATCTTCCCCGACGGCTGTCCACATCCTGTGCTCAAGGTCGGGCAGTACCCCCTGCCGAGGGTCCTCGTCAAGCGGCTTTTCGACGCATGCCCGCGCATCATCGTGCTGGAAGAAGGCGCACCCTTCGTCGAGGAGATGCTTCGCGGAGTCCTCGACGGGTACAAGGACATCCACGGCCGAATGGACGGCCTCCTTCCCCGTGCGGGCGAGCTCAACCCCAACATCGTCGGCCAGGCACTCGGAAAGGAAATCCGCCGCGGTGAATCTATAACGGATGTCGTCGTTTCCCGGCCACCCGAACTGTGCAAGGGTTGCCCCCATATCGACACTTTCGAGGCCCTCAACGAGGCGCTGCGCGGCTACGAGGAAGGCCGTGTCTTCTCGGATATCGGCTGTTACACGCTCGGTGCCCTGCCCCCATTCAACGCGATCAACTCGTGCGTGGACATGGGGGCGAGCATCACGATGGCGATCGGCGCTGCGGAAGCGGGACTCGTCCCCTCCATCGCAGTCATCGGCGACTCGACGTTCACGCACTCCGGTATCACGGGCCTCCTCGATGCGGTCAACGCCGCCGTCCCCATTACGGTGGTGATCCTCGACAACGACACGACGGCCATGACCGGCGGGCAGCCCTCCCCCGGCAGCGGGAAATTGACGGATATCTGCCTCGGCGTCGGCGTACCGTCGGAGCACATCATCGTCATCGAGCCGTTGAAGAAGAATCATGCAGCCAACGTGGAAGTCATGAAGCGGGAAATTCAGCACCCCGGTGTCTCCGTCATCATCCCCCGACGTGAATGCATTCAAACTGCGGCGGATTCTCGGAAGGAGGCGAAGAAATCATGAAACGCGACATCATCCTCGCAGGCGTGGGCGGGCAAGGCATCCTCACCATCGCCACCGTCATCGGCTACGCGGCGGTCGAACGCGGCCTCTTCCTGAAACAATCCGAAGTCCACGGGATGTCCCAGCGGGGCGGCGAAGTCCAATCGCACCTTCGCATTTCCGACACGGAAGTGTTTTCCGATCTCGTGCCGGAAGGCGGCGCCGATCTCATCATCGGCGTCGAACCGATGGAGTCCCTGCGCTACTACTCGTACCTGAAACCCGGCGAGGGCTGGCTCATCACGAACAAGAAACCGTTCGTCAACATCCCGAACTACCCGGACTTCGAGACCCTCTGGAACAGAATTTCCTCCTTGCCGCGTGCTATTCTCATCGACGGCGACACCATCGCACGCGAGCACGCGAACGCACGCGCCGTGAACATCGTCGTCCTCGGCGCAGCGTCCGACCATGTCGGGCTTCCCGTCGAGGACCTGCGCAACGCCATCCGCGTCATCTTCGCGCGCAAAGGCGACGCAGTCGTCGAGGCGAACCTTCGGGCTTTCGACGCCGGCAGGGCATTCGCAGGGTCGTGGGGAAAAGTGCCCGCGACGGCCTGAGCGGGACACGCTTCCTTGCCGTGAGCGAATGCACCGGCTGGTTTTTCCGACGAGAATGCCTATTCCGGCAAAGGAGGGATCGATAACGCATTCATCGGTATCGTAATCCACCGAGGGAGTGCGCTTCGACGGAAGTTCTCGGCCGATTGGACGGTATCGGGCAAACGGAAACGGGCCTGCATATGCAGGCCCGTTCGACGTTGTAAGGGTGAGGAGCTCCGTTTCCGCGAGGACGATGGGCTTCCTCTCGGAATCCCGTCATCGCTCGACGATTTTTCCGTTCATCAGTTCATCGACAAGCCGCTGGGCGCCGAAAATGCTCCGCGCCGCTTCGAGAATACCGCTCGAGTGGACGGATACCGTTCGGTTGTTGGCGTCTTCGGCAAAAATGAAATCCCCCGGCAGGCTCTCGATGTTGCCGTCGAACACGACACCGACGATTTCCTTATTCCTGTTGATGATGGGGCTGCCCGAATTTCCCCCGATGATATCGTTGGTGGAAACGAAGTTCAGCGGTGTCCTGAGGTTGAACGTCGGGGGGTAATCAAGCCAGCGTTTGGGGAGATCCCAGTCTTTTTCACCGACGAAAGAATAGTGCCTGTCGTAGAGACCGTAGAATGTTGTATGCGGCGGCGCCTTCGTCCCGTTGTACTCGTAACCCTTCACGACGCCGTCCGCGATGCGCAGAGTGAACGTCGCATCGGGTGGAATCGTCGTACCGTACACATCGAAGAGGGCGCGCCCCAGGAGGGTGTTGTTCACCTGGTCACGCGCGCGAACCGCGTCCGCGACCGCCTGGGCTGCGTCGTACCGCGGCTGCGCCATTCGGGCGATGGCGACGAGGGGATCCTTACAAGCCCGGATCGCCTGGGACCCCTCCTCGACGAGCTTCGCGACGGCGGCGGAATCGTTAAGGACACTTTTCGCGATGAGACGTTGTGCGGCCTCCTCGGGTGTCGTCGCACCGCCGAAAGCAACCCGGACGATGGGGTCGTTTTCCCCGAGCATGCGCCGCATCATGGCGAGCTGTTTCGCGAGGTAGAGATCCTCGATGTCGGGGTCGGGAGAGACGGGGCGCGAGAGGGAACGCTTCGTCAATTCGAGCATCCGCTCCCGGTACGGTTTCCCGCGTTCGTTCTCCGGTTTTTCCATCTCGACCGCGTACCGCACGAGGGCGGCAGCTTTCTGCAGGTATGCCGATCCTCCCATCCCCAACCCGCCGAGCCGGAGAGCCAGGAGATCGTTGGCGACCGCACGAACCTTCGCGCGGGAATCCGCGATCTCGTCCCAAATATGGCCGTACTTCGCCTTCAGTTCAGGGCGTTTCTCGACCTCGGCGCGGAATGTGCGGTCGAAATCCCGGCGTCTCTGCATGAGCACCTCGTTTCGCAGTCCTGCTAGTTGGCCGTTGTACGCTTTCTGCGAGTTCGCGATGCTGAAAATCTGATTGATCATTTCTTCTTTCTTGTCGGGCCTCCGCTCCGCGTACTTCTTGTACACATCGACCATGTCGGTCAGGTAGCCCGCGATGAACGGGTACTGGATATCCCGATTGAACTCGAGCTGGGCGGCGGTATTCAGCCTGCTGGTTCTGCCGGGGTTCCCGATGACGAAGACTGGTTCCCCTTCGACCGCGCCGTTCCTGCTCCAGCGGAAGAACTGCTTCGTCTTCAGCGGCTTTCCGTTCTCGTCGTAGACACGGAAGAACGAGCAATCGAGGTCGTAACGGGGATAGGTGAAATTGTCCCAATCCCCGCCGTAGTACCCGAGTTGCACTTCCGGGGCGAAGACGAGCCGTACATCGTTGTAACGTTTGTAAAGGTAGAGGGAGTATTTCCCGCCGTTGTAGAGCGTGACGAAATCCGCCCTGAGATTGGTTTTCTTTCCCGCTTCTTCCTTGAGCACCTTCGCCATGCTGTCCCGCGCGGCCAGCTTCGCTTCATCCGTATTCTGACGATCCATAGCAGCGTTGACGCGCTCGGTAACGTCGTGGATCTCGACGAGTTGGTCCACGTACAATCCGGGGACTTTTCGCTCATCGGCGAGGGTGGGCGCCCAGAACCCGTTCTCGAGGAGGTGCTCCTCCGGACCCGAGACTTCCTCGATGCTCTCGCGCGCGCAGTGGTGGTTGGTCATCACGAGGCCGTCCTCGCTCACGAACGATGCGGAGCAATACGAGGCGAAACGCAGCGCGGACATCCGGACGTCGTCAAACCATTGCTGGTCCGCCTTGAAGTTGTACGTCGTGTCGAAATGACGTTGCGGCGGGTAATCGAAGGTCCACATCCTGCCGCCGTCGAACGGACCTGCCTTGACGTTCGCGAGTGCAGCAGGTTGGGTTTTCTGCGGTACCGTCTCGTATGTCGTCGCCAGCCGATCCGATCCGCCGCAGCCGACGATCGCGGCACAGGCGATGACGGCGAGGAAGTGCAGAATGATTCCTCTCGTTGCCATGCTCATCGATATATCCTTACTTGTGTATGGGAGATGGTGAATTGCGAAGGGGACCATGGTGCGGTGCGTCTCAAGCGATGGAAAATTCCGCGCGATGTGCTTTGCCTCGCGACTGTGGTGCACGTCTCGCTGGCCAGCTGCGGGAAATGCGAGATTCACTTCGTGCGTGCCCCGGTTTCGAGCTCGGTGACGATACGGTGGGCTTTATAGATGTATCGCAATCCCTCGAGAATCCCCGCCGAGTGGACGGAGACGGTGCGATTGCCTTTATCCTCGGCGAAAATAAAATCCCCCGGCAGGCTCTCGATGTTGCCGTCGAACACCAACCCCACAATCTCCTTTTGTGTGTTGATGACGGGGCTTCCTGAATTTCCGCCGATGATATCATTCGTCGAGGCGAAATTCATCGGTGTGGCGAGGGGAAGGTCCGGAGGCGGGTTCTTCCAGCGCGGGGCGAGTTCCCAGCTCTCTTCCCCGCGGAACGAGTAATACCGATCATAAAGCCCGTAGAACGTCGTATGCGGTGGCGCCTTCGTCCCGTTGTACTCGTAACCCTTGACGATGCCGTCGGCGATGCGGAGGGTGAATGTGGCGTCGGGTGGGATCGAGGTTCCATAGAGATCGTACAACGCTCGGCCGAGCAATGCGCTGTTGACCTGGAGTTTCGCTTGCGCTTCCCGGACGATTTCCGCGGTCCGCTCCAG
Source organism: Bacteroidota bacterium (assembly GCA_029907355.1). Lineage (GTDB taxonomy): Bacteria > Bacteroidota > Ignavibacteria > SZUA-365 > SZUA-365 > JARYLZ01. The sequence continues at coordinate 12,052 of JARYLZ010000019.1, forward strand.
ACGCGGGTATGCCATTCTCGCCATCGCGATAAACGGGTCGTCTGAGTTCTCCACCGCGGCGGAATCCTCGATCAGGGAGACATAGTATGCAGAATCTTTCAGCCGCGATTGCGAGACGAGCGTGCGGGCGGCTTGTTCCTCGGTGCGCCCCTGCAGGGCATACCGGACGATCGGGTCGCCCGCGCCGAGGTAATCCTTCATGAGCCGCAACTGGCGGGTCAGGGTGAGCGCCTCGAGTTCCTCGTCGACGGGCTGAACCGCGCGCATTCCCGCGATGGTCCGTGGAAGGGCGGGCTGTCGGTACGCTTCCATCCGGGCAGACTCTTCCTTGCCACGCTGATGGTGCAAGAGGACAAGGGCGCAAGCCCGGGAGTACAGATCGGCCACTCCCAATCCGCTCGTTCGAAGGCCGTAATTTTCAGGGGCTACAGAACGCAATCTCCGGATGGCGGAAGAGATGTCCGTCCAGAGGTGGCCGTATTTCGACGCGAGGTCCGGTCGAGACTGGACCGCTTTCCTGAACTCGTGATCGAATGCCCGCCGCCGTTCGAGAAGCGTATTGTCTCGAAGTCCATCGAGACGCCCTTTGTACGATTTCCACCCGTTGCTGATGCCAAGGAGCTGGGTAAGATGGGTATCCTTTTTCTGGGGGTATTTCGCGATGTACTCCTGGAGGAGATTCATTCGCTCCTCGAGGAGGCGAAGCGTGAATGGGTAATCGAAGTCGCGGTTGTATTCGAGCTGGTCAACCGTTCTGAGCCTTCCGGTCCGCCCCGGGTTCCCGACGACGAATACGAGTTCCCCTTCCTTCGCCCCCTGGGAATTCCAGTGGAAAAAGTGCCCGCTCCGCAATGGAGCGTCGTTTTCGTACACACGGAGGAAAGCGCAGTCGAAAGCGTAGCGTGGGTACGTGAAATTGTCGTATTCCCCGCCGAAGTGGGCGGCCTGAAGTTCGGGCGCGAAGACGAGCCGAACGTCCGTGTACCGACGGTAGAGGTACAACGAGTACTTCCCGCCGTTATAGAGCATAACGACTTGCGCCCTGAGACCTGTTTCCTTTTCCGCACGCTCCTGGATAGCGGCGATCACTTTCCGCCGCGCTTCGACTTTGCGTTCGTCCGTGGTCGCGGTGTCCATTGCGGAAAGTATGCCGGCCGTCACGTCTCGGATTTCGACGAGCTGATCGAGGTATGCATTCGGGATTTTTCTCTCGTCCTCCAGGCGAGCGGCGTAAAACCCCGTCTCCAGGAGTTTTTCCCCTTCCTTCTGGACGGCCATGAGGTTCTGGCGGACACAATGGTGATTCGTCATGACCAGACCATCGCCGCTCACGAAGGATGCCGAGCAACCGGAATACCTCAATGCCGCGAGACGCACATCATTGAACCAGGATGTGTCCGGTTTGAAATGGTACTCTTCGGCGAAATAGGACAGGGGCGGATCCTCGAACGTCCACATCCGGCCGCCATCGAAACGCCCGGGCTTGACGGATTCGAATGCCGTTTTGCCCGGCGCTGCCGTCTGGAGCGTGGAGGTGGAACTGCAACCGGCGAGAAATGCCGCGGCGGCCAGCGTGCAAATCAAAGAGGAGAGACACGGTCGGGAAATATGCATCTGTCGGCTCCGCTGCAACATGGGGGAAATGGGATTCATGGGGGAAAATGAACGATAGACCCATATTCTATACGGGTCACAAAGAAAAAAGATACTATTTTCCTTGGGAATCAGGAAAGGAAAATAGCCCGGCTCCAATACATTCTGCATGTCCCATTCGTCGTTCATGAAACGAAGGTTCCCCCTTCCCCGTTTTCAACCGTTCCTCCTTGCTTGTTTCGCGACAGCGCTGACATCGCAACAGCTCCACCCACAATTGTCCCCTACCACCGATGTCACGACATCGTGCGCAGAGAGCGGCGCATCCTTCAACATACACGCCGGCGTCGGGACCACGAACGGTATACGGATCGGTACGCGCTTTTTCCTGACGCACGGTCTATCCCCCGAACTCTCCATCGGCTACACACGGTTATCCGTGAGCTCGAAAGCGGGGAGCGTCGGTTCCCTTCGCGTCGACGGGTATGCCGTGACAACGGGTTTGAACTGGTATTCCCACCCGGGGAACGATGTGTCCCCTCTCTTCACCGCTCTCGCCACCTATACGGAAGCATTCCGACGCGTGAACGATTACATCCTCCAACGTCGCTTTTCCCTCACCGCGACCTGCGGGGCGGAATTCCGGGTGAGTACTCCTCTCGGTGCGTTTTTCCGGCTCGGACCTTCGGTCACTTTCCTCTCCCGCGAAGAAAAGGCAGCAGTTCAAATCTATCTCCACTTCGACGGCGGTTTCGGCTTGTGGTTTTGATGCCTGCTCCTCTCTTCCTTTTCACCGGTATCCTTTCCATTCTCTGCCTTAGTTCCGAAGAATGCGGAAAACCGATCAAACAGGTTTGCGAATGTCCTGGATTTCTTTCGCGACTCTCGCCGGCACCAAGCTTGTTCGAGGGGAAAAGGGAGCCGACCGAAGAGGAATACGGTCGTTCCCAACGGAATGAAGGGTGCTTCGTTGTCTCTCCCCATCGAATTTCCTAGCTTCCACTCGAAACCATGTAAAAAGAACCGGGACGATTCATGAAAAAGCGGTCTCATTTTCTTCCATTCCTGTTCGTCGTTCTCCTCGTATCCCTTTCTTCCGCCGTCGGGCAGAAAACCCCCGTGACCCTCGGCGATGCGATGATGAATCCCGATATCGCTGGTCTCCGCGGTACTTCATCCTACAACTGGATGAAGGATGGATTGAGTTACACGATCACGAAACGGGATTCCGGTGCTTTCACACAGAGCATTTGGAAAGTTGACGCGAAAACCGGTGCAGAGCGCAAACTCGTGGACCTTTCCACACTGAAAATGCCCGGCAAGGACAGCCCGTTTCGTTTTCGCAATTACGTTTTCAGCGAAGACGAGCGCGTCATCATCTTCACCATCTCCTCGAAACGGATCTGGAGGCGCTCGACCGTCGGCGAATACGCGGTATACGACACGAGAAACGGCAGACTCATTCCACTTCCCAAGCGTGGCGAGGGTTTACGGAACGTGAAAGTGTCACCGGACTCGAAATGGGTGGGATATGTCGGAGGAGACGATCTCTACATCATGAACCTCGAAACCGGAGAGGAAACCCGCCTGACGCATGACGGCGGGGAATCCGTTTACAACGGCCGCTTCGGATGGGTATACGAGGAGGAGTTCGGCATCACCGACGGTTGGCAGTGGTCCCCCGACTCGAAACGGATTGCATACTGGCACGAAGACGAGCGAGGTGTCCCCCTCTACACGCTTACCGATTGGTCCCCCTTGCATCCTGAGCTCATCCCTCTCCGCTACCCCAAGCCGGGAGATCCCAATCCCGTCGAGCGAATTGGCGTGATCGACATCGCGACGAAATCCACCGTGTGGATGGATACCGGCTCCGACACGGACATCTATATCCCCCGCATCTTCTGGACGCGCGACCCCTATACGTTGTGCATCATGCGGCTGAACCGCTTGCAGAACCATCTCCACCTGCTCCTCGGCGATGTCCGTACGGGTCGCACACGGGTTCTCCTCGAGGAAAAATCATCCACCGGTTGGGTGGAAGTCGAGCACGGCGCCTACCTGTATTTCCTGAAAAACGGGAAACAATTCCTCTGGGCATCGGAGCGCAGCGGCTGGAACCATCTCTACCTCTACGACATGACCGGGAAATTGCTCAACCCAGTCACATCCGGACCGTGGGAGGTCACGGAGGTGGCCGGTGTCAGTGTGGACGAACGGACGGTGTACTATGTGTCGACGGAGCAGTCGCCCCTCGAACGCCACCTCTATGCCGTGAGGCTGGACGGAGCCAAGAAACGGAGGCTCAGTGCCGAGGTCGGCTCTCATTCGTTCAACATGAGCCCGACCTGCGCCGTGTTTTCCGACACGTGGTCAAGCGTCCAGCAGCCGCCGAAATCCGTCTTCCGCAATAGCGACGGCGTAGAGCTCCGTGTGATCGAAGAGAAAAAACCCGATAGCTACGAGCGGTACGCATGGTCGCCGGTGGAACTATTCACGTTCCGGACCTCCGACGGGCTCGAGTTGTACGGTTCCCTCGTCAAGCCACCGGATTTCGACCCATCGAACAAGTACCCGCTCTATTTCGATGTATACGGTGGGCCGGGTACACAGGCCGTGCGCAACGAGTGGCCGTCGGCGATGGACGAGTATATCGCAAACCAGGGGTTCATCCTCGTGCACATCGACAACCGCGGAGGAAGCGGTCGCGGAACGGATTTCAAACACAGGGTCTACAAGCAACTCGGCAAGTGGGAAGCGAACGACTACATCGAGTGCGCACGGTTCCTCTGCAGCAGGCCGTATGTCGACGCGAACAACATCGTCATCTGGGGGTGGAGTTACGGGGGGTACATGGCGGCTCTCACCCTGCTCCTCGGGGCCGATACGTTCACTGCCGGCGTCGCCGTCGCTCCAGGGACCGACTGGAAACTCTACGACACGATATACGCCGAACGGTACATGCAGCGCCCTTCCGACAACCCGGAGGGCTATAAAGTCGGTTCATGCCTCGAACACGCGGACAAACTCCGCGGCAAATTGTACATCATCCACGGCGGCATGGACGATAACGTCCATCTCCAGAACACGATGCAATTCATCGATAAGCTGAATGCGGCAGGGAAGGATTACAAGCTGCGCATTTACCCCCGCGGGAACCACGGTGTGGCAGATCGGGGAACTATCCTTTCCCTATACGAGTCGTTCATGACCTTCTTCAAACAAAACCTCAACTGAACAGCGCGGGGGGGGAACGAAACAGTACGAAACCCGCGAAATCCGCGGGGAAACGATGCCTCACCTTTCGAGCTGGAGGCAGGCGATGATGCCCGTCTCGATGAGTTCCGCGATGCGGTGGATTTTATACGGCCTACCGTAGATCACGCGGCGGATTCCCGCGTTCATGATGGTTTTCATGCAATGGTAACACGGACTCGCAGTGACGTAGATGTCTGCTCCCTGAATAGCCACCCCGTGCTTGGCCGCCTGCACGATGGCATTGATTTCCGCATGAATGGTCCGGAAACAATTCTCTTCTTCCTCCCCGTCGGGATTCCGCGAAACGTAGATAAGACATCCGACATCCGTACAATGCGGCAACCCGGCCGGTGCGCCGTTGTAACCCGTCGCGATGATATTCTTGTCCTTGACGATCACCGCACCGACCTTGGCCCTGTTGCACGTCGCTCGCTCGGCGACCATCTCTGCGATGTTCATGAAATACGCGTCCCAGGAAATCCTCTCGAGCATGGCATGACTCCTCGAAGGTTACAGGGCGCAAAGATACGTCGTGGACGCCCAAATTCGGAATTCTTATCCTGCCCGCTGTATCCCGTGAAACCGACATTTCTCCCCTGCATCGGGAACCGTGAGCGCATGGGACCGAAAAGCCGAGGGATTTCCATGGATTCGTTCTCCCTCTCTCGTGCCCGGCTATCGATCGCGAAAACCCCGGAACACGGCAGGACACCTTGCCCGGAACCGCCCTCACATCACCTCTTCACACACATGCGAACGGTTAAAAAACTCATCGTCGTGGGTGATCGCATCCTTATCACCCCGGAAGATCCGAAAGAAATGACCAAGGCCGGTCTGTACCTCCCGCCCGGGATTCAGGAAAAGGAAAAAATTCAAGGTGGGTACGTCGTCAAAGTCGGTCCCGGATACCCTATCGCGAACCCCGCCGCGGAAGACGAGCCTTGGTCCATGCATAAAGAGACAGCACGCTACATCCCTCTCCAGGCAGAAGAGGGAGATTACGCTATCTTCCTCCGTTCGCAAGCTATCGAGATCGAGTTCGAAGGGAACTCGTACGTGATCGTCCCCCAATCCGCTGTTCTGCTGCTCGTGAGAAACGAGCTCCTCGAAAACGATCACTGACGCCGAGCGGTCAGTAGGGCCTCTTCTGCCGGGAAAAGCCTCGCCCACGCGAGCGGAGGGGAGACTTGCATCCATGAAATATCATAAGTGAATCGAGGAGTGTATCGAGACTTTTTTCACGATAAACCCTTTATTTTTTGCATAAATTCTCGATCACCTGAAAAGTTGGTAATTAAAAAAGAAATCAATAATTTTTATGAAGTAAATTCGAGAATTTTTTCTCGCTCCTATGCGCTTTCTTCGTCCGATGGGATGAAACGGGAACATGCCCGAACGAAACGACACGAACAGCCACGACTTCGAACCGGCGATAACGGAAAACCGTTTCAAGTATCTCGATCGCGCACTTGTGAAACACCGTTTCCGTGGCGATGCCCTCATCGAAGTTCTCCATACCGCACAAGAATTGTTCGGATATCTCTCCGAAGACACGATGTCATACATCGCGGAAAGCTTGCACCTCCCGCTCGGGAAAGTGTATAGCGTGGCGACCTTCTACCCCGCTTTTTCGCTCGAGCCTTTGCCGGGTGAAATATGGAGGCTCTGTACTGGCACAACGTGTCACCTTCGTGGAGCGGACCTTCTTTTCGAGTTCTTGACCAAAGGACGCGTCTCGCACCATGGCGATCGTGAGATGGAGGACATCACGAGGACGATCAAGCCCAGTTCCTGCATGGGGCTTTGTCACGCCGGTCCTGTCGGGATCGCCGCCGACGAACGGCCGATTCTCCACGCGCATGAAAATGATTTCGTGAAGCACGGGAGAAACCCGAGGGAGCCTGAACCGTGACGATCGACGAGTTCTACCGGATGGGGCACGGTTACCGAGAGACGCTCCAGCGTTTCACGACGGAAATTTTCGTCTGCGGTTCGGGAGGTTGTGCTGCATGCGGTGCGGGTACCATACGCAAGCGATTGGAAAGCATATGTTCGGCGCGAGGGGTTTCCTCTTCGATACGCATCGTCCAGACAGGGTGCATAGGCTTTTGCAGCGAAGGGCCACTCGTCAGAATTCACCCTTCCGATGAGATCTTCACGCATGTCTCTCCCGACGATGCGGAACATATCATCGAGAGATGTCTCACCAACGCGAGGAAACCCCACGACACGACCCATGCGGCCGACATCCCCTTCTTCACTCGGCAGCACCGTATCGTCCTGCGAAACGCCGGTCTCATCGATCCCGAGTCCGTCACGGACTACATCGGCCATGGGGGATACGAAGCGTTGGCGAAAGCGATTTCCTACATCCCGCCGGAGGGCGTAATCCTGGAACTGCGTTCGAGCCGCTTACGCGACCGCGGCGGGAACGGTTCACCGGTCGGCTTGACATGGGGGATCGTCGCACGGGCGAAGGCGGAGCGCAAATACGTCGTCTGCAACGCCGACAAGGGCGATCCCGGTGCTTTCGTCGACCGAGGTATCCTGGAGGGCGATCCGCACAAGGTGCTAGAGGGAATGGCAATAGCGGGCTACGCCGTCGGTGCCGAACAAGGGTACATCTATATCCGCGGCGATCATCGGCAGGCCATCGAGCGCGTACGGAAAGCGATCGATCAAGCGGAGCGCAGGCAACTCCTCGGAAACAGGATTTTCGATTCATCATTCAATTTCCGGATCGACATTCGAAAAGGGGCAGGCACCTCGGTTTGTGGGGACGAGACCGCTCTCATCGCGTCCATCGAGGGCGCGCGAAGCGAACCACGCCCTTCATCATGGCTGGCCTCACAATGCGGTCTCTGGGGAAAGCCGACCCTTGTCAGCGACGTCGAGAACTTCGCGAACATTCCTTCGATCATCCTCCATGGCGGAAAATGGTTCGCATCGATAGGGACGGAGAAATGCTCGGGGACGAAAGTCTTCTGGCTGGCGGGGTTCACCCGTCACGGCGGCCTCATCGAGGTTCCGATGGGCATCCCTCTTCGGGATATCGTCTACGACATCGGCGGCGGCATACGCAAAGGCGAGTTCAAGGCCGTGCATGCGGGCGGACCGTTCGGCGGTTGTATTCCCGCCCAACACCTCGACACCCCCGTCGATTTCGATTCGTTCGCTCAACTGGGTGCCGCTATAGGTTCCGGCGGCCTGGTCGTTCTGGACGATTCCGTCTGTATGGTGGACCTTGCCCGACACTACTCCGCATACTTCATGAACGAGTGCTGCGGGAAATGCACGCCGTGCCGCGTCGGGACGCACCAGTTGCACGCGATCCTCGACCGCATGACGTCGGGAAACGCGGATACGGCGGACTTCGCGACGCTGGAGGAACTCTGTGACATGCTCAAGGACACGAGCCTCTGTGGACTCGGTCAATCCGCGCCGAATTCGGTCCTCGGTTCCCTGCATTTCTTCCGGAAAGAGTACGAGGATCACATCCACCGCCGTCTCTGTCCCGCCGGCTCTTGCCGAATGCAATCCCCGATGGCAGCCTCTCCCCGACAAGTCAAGCGCGAACCGAGAAGGAAAGGATGAACACCTCGCAGGAAACGCATCGCTCGGTTCACGAATCCGCTCCTGCTCGTTTTTCAGCCCGATTCCCATGATGGAAGAAATCAAGACATTGCGGATTAACGGTGTGCTTCTCAGCGCACCGGCGACGTCAACCATCCTGGACGCGGCTCTGGAAAATGGGCTCTCGATCCCGACCCTCTGCCGTTTCGCCGGCCTCCAGCCCGTCGGTGCGTGCAGGCTTTGCCTGGTGGAAATCATGGGGCGTAACAGGCTCCAACCGGCATGCACGACGCTCGTCGAGGAAGGGATGGTCATCCAGACGGACACCCCCCGCCTCCAAAAATACCGGCGCATGATCATCGAACTCTTGCTGTCGGAGGGAAACCACGATTGCGGGCGGTGCGAGGCAGACGGAACGTGCGAACTCCAATCACTCGCCGACCGATTGGGGGCGGATAAGACGCGATTCGGTCCGCTCCGTTTCCGCTCAGGGAAGGACACGACCCATGAACACTTTCTCGCTGATCGAAGCCTCTGCGTTCTGTGCACACGTTGCGTGCGTGTCTGCGGATCGGTCGAGAAAGCCCACACCCTGAACGTCGCGAGTCGGGGAGCCGCCTCGTTCATCACCGCAGACCTCGGCAGCCCCTGGGGTTCCTCCAGAACCTGTACATCGTGCGGGAAATGCGTTCGTGCATGCCCGACAGGAGCGCTTATGGAACGGCCCCGGACAAGCGGAGCGACGAAGAAGAACAAGAGCGCCAGCCGGTAGGATTTCGAATCGGTCTATGCCCGGTAAGGCACAGAGGCATCACCTCCGACAGCCGCGCTCATGTCGGGGGATACCCCCGGTTCCGTGCATTGAAAAGGCTCCAGCGTTCGCAAATACCCAACGAACTTTGTATAATTGTTCTTCAACATTTCATCCCTTCCTCGACAGGAGAAGCATCGCATGAAACTCCGCTACGCTCTCGCTGCCGTTCTGGTCGCCATGACGAGTGCTCCTGCGCAGGATGCCGATCAGAACCGTCCGATCAAGATCGGTCCCGCGTTCTCGGTCAACATTACGCGGAATATCGCAGACTATCGCGTTGCCGGGGCGGAACGTTCCTGGACACCGGGGACGCTCCTCGGCGTGACGGCGGAAATCCCCATCGGAGAGCGCTATGCCGTCGTCGGGACTCTCGGGTACTATACGCTCGCTTTCAGCGACGTGAACAAGGCGGTGGATATCACACCGCCAGGCGGCGTCGACCGCGACGATCTGCTGGACAACCGGGTGCAAGGTCTCCGGTTGACGACGGAGGGGAGCCTGAACTACCTCGCTTTGACGACGCTGTTCCGGGTAACGAATTTTTGCATGGGGTTCACGTTCGGTTTACCCTTGACAGCAAAGATTACGAACAAGTTCAATCAGCCGTACAACATGCCGGTGACATTCGGGACCGCGCCGCAGGGCGAGAAATACATGCTCAAGGAAGACATCTCTCCCCCCTCTGCGGAGAGAAATTTCCTCGTCGAAGCCCGTATCGCAGGCGATTTCATCCTCTTCGAGCATGAAACCTTCAGCGCCCATTTCGTCGTGAGCGGAGCTTACCCATTGACGGAACATATCGCCTCCTCGCGGGGTGATGACGAGGTCGATCCTGTAACCGGAGCCCGGACGAAAGTGACGTTATTCCCGCGATTGGAGAATAATTTCCGCCTCCCGACGATTTCGCTCGGTGTCGCCTGTCTCTTCGCGCTCTGATCGTTTTGCTCCCCGCATGGAAAGGCGGCGATTGAGCGACACGCCAATGGCCCGTCTCGTCTCGGCGGGCTTGGTGGCGATGTTTCTCACGACGGGTTTGGCAGGGGCGCAAACGTGGATCGACAGCACGCGTCTCGTCCCACCGGACTCGGTCCACATCCTTGTGGGGATCTGCGATCCGGTGCCCCGTGACACCGTGATCGTCATTTCGAATACCGGCCCCCGCGACGTCATCGTCTCGCGCGTGAGCCTCTCGAACGATTCGAGCTTTTCCCTGGAACCGCCACCCTCTCTCCCCTTCATCATCAGGGCAGGCGGCAAACACGCGATCGGCTTGCGGTTCGCACCACTCTCAGCAAGCGACAAGTACACAACGGTCCTCGTCGAGAGCGACGCCGCCGTATCGCCCCGCCTTCGTGTGCCTGTCCACGGGCGGAAAGAGAGCGCGGAAGTTTCCGCCCTCTCCCTCTATTTCGGGACACTCACACCGAACCTTTTCCCCGCCACGGGCACTGTTCTGCTCCGAAACATCGGGACCGTTTCCGTTACGGTCGATACGGCGTTCTTCGGCGCACCAGTCCCATTCCTCGTACTGCCGCCGTTCGGCCGGCGCATCGAGCCGAACAAAACGGACTCGATCACGGTATCCTTTCTAGACCCCGGAATCGACGGGTATTTCTCCGATACGCTGACCATCGGGTATGCTCCTTCCTGCCGCATGCTGAGAATCCTCGTTGCGGGGACACGGCTTTCCGCGTCAGCGATCACGGGTCCCTCCACCCTTCGCTATCCGGATATGCTTTGTAAGCTTGGCACGAAAGACACGGTAGTCCGCCTCTCCAGTACCGGTGCTTATACCCTCCGCATCACGCGGTGTACCATCGACGGGCATACCGCTTTCTCCATCCCCTCGCGCCTTCCGAAAGATATCCCAGCCGGTCGTTCCGACACGCTGACGGTCCGATTCTCGCCTCCCGTCCCCGGTTTTTACGCCGCCACTCTACGAATCGAAAACAACTCGACGAACAAGCCGGAATTTCCCATCGTCGTGTCCGCCGTCGCCGATACGCCGACCATAACCGTTCCCCATGTCGATTTCGGAGCCGTTTACCCATCCCAATTTCCCGCTCTTCGCACGATCAGCATACGAAACCCGTCGCTCATACCGATCACGGTGGACTCCGTTTCGATCAGCCCCAAGGGACCGTTCCTCGTTTCGGCACCATTTCCGATGACAATCGCCCCACTCGACTCCGCCGTTCTCGACGTCCTGTTCACCGATCCGGCCGTGGACGGTGTCTTTTCCGCTTCGATGACACCATCCTCTCACCCCTCCTGCACAATCACGCCGTCGGATATCCGGGGGGAACGCCGATCCCTGCCACGTATTACCGGTCCTGCCTCCGTTGATTTCGGAGTGGCGATCTGCGCGGACGATTACCGGGATACGGTGCTCGTGATCGCAAATCCCGGTGGGGCGCAGACCGTGATTCACGGTTTCCGCTTCGCTGGAACCGCCTCGTTCTCTCTGCCGGAACCGCCCGCCCTCCCACTGCTCTTGCAACCCGAAGGGGTGTACCCTCTGCGCGTTCGTTTCCACCCGCTTACAACAGGGTCGCATGCAGCCGTTCTCATCATCGAGAGTAACGCAGCCGGCATGGAAGAATTTCCAGTCTCTCTCTTCGGTTGGAAGGATTCGCTCGGTCTCGCCTCACGCAACGTCGAATTCGACACCTGCGGTTTAGCCCAACTCCCCCTCCAGAAAAGCATTCGCCTCACGAACACGGGAACGGTTCATCTCCGAATTACCGCAGCACATTTTTTAAAAACAGCCCCGTTCCGCTTCGTTTCGTCTCTTCCTTTCGACATCGCTCCGGGGGACTCGGCGGATGCTGTCGTGGTTTTCGACACCCCGCCTTCCGAAGGGATGTACGAGGACACTCTCTTGCTCGAAACCGTCCCGCCGTGCGCTCCATTCCGGATCGTTGTCCGGGGTTCTCTGTGGAACATCACGTCATGGGACATCCCGCGCGGGATAGCCTTCCCACCACTCCTCTGCGATGGCGACACGCATGATACGGACATCGTCATCCGCAATACGGGGACGGTCCCGTTCATGATCGCCGCGGCATCGATCGATGGGGACACCGCATTCTCGTTCACGTCGCCCTTCCAGCCGTTCACCCTCGCGCCGGGCGGAAGCGCTTCCGTGCGCATCCGCTTTCGCGCGTCGATCGCCGGGGAACACCGTGCCGTCCTCACCCTGGCAGACACCTCCACCCCCGCATTGGCTGTGCACGTACCCCTTGTCGGGAAGAGAGAACTCGCAGCTCTCGCGATCACCCCCGTGGATTTCGGAACGGTCTCCCGTTTCTCCACGCCGGTACGAAGAACGACAACGATCCGTAACATAGGAACCATCCCCATTCTGCTCCGGTCGGTGAGCGGGGTTCCGCCATTCTCAACAACGTTTCCCACCCTTTCTTCGCTTCAACCCGGCGACAGCAGCGAGGTCGAAGTGGTGTTCGAACGGATGGCAGCCGATAGTGCAACATCGGCGTCACTGCCGCTCGCGTTCGAACCGGCGTGCGAACTCATCGCACTTCATGTCCGGGGCGCACAGGTGACACCCACCGCCGTGCTCCATGTCGGTTCCACCGCCGCCGCTCCGTTGGAGGATGCGACCATTCCAGTGACATTGAGCGACGCGCGATATCTCCAGCTTTCGGGGGCCACCGCCTTTCGGATGAGATTGCGTTTCAATAAGAGCCTCCTCTTTCCTCTCTCGCATTCCTCATTCATTATCGACGGGAACGATCGCGTGCTCGATGTCGAAGTCCCCGCGAAAGGGGCGGGAGGCGACACGCTCGCCACCATCCTCTTCCGGGCGGCGTTGGGAGACGATACGACGACGCTCATCCTTCCCGAAACCGTCGAAGCGGTCGGGGGTTTCGTCGATGTAACCGCATCCCCCGGGCATTTCCGTCTCTCGGGCATCTGCCGCGAAGGCGGCGTCCGTCTCCTCGATCCGGATGGGATGGTCGCGCTTCACCACGTCGCGCCCAATCCTTTCAACCCCCGTGCACACATCACATTCGAGGTGATCGAAGCGGCACCGACGCGCTTGAGCGTGTACGACAATGCGGGAAGGCTCGCCGCCGCACTCGTAGACGACACCCTGCTACCCGGCAAGTACACGGTGACTTTCGACGCATCCGCTTACCCGAGCGGCGTCTATCACGCCGTCCTGGAAACACCGACCATCGTCCTCGTTCGGAGCATGGTCCTCTTGAAATGACGGGCCGCTGGGACGACACCATCTTTCCTCATCGCATGAAACAGAAGAGAACGGCGGCCGGCGTCGTGCTGGGCTTGGTTCTCCTCTTCTCCCTTATTCCATTGAAGGCGCAGGATCGGCCTTTCGGGAAGCCGAGTGCATACGGCGTCACCGCAGGGACGGCGTTGAATCTCCACCATGCGGACTTCCGCGCGCTCCCCGGCATCCCGAACTGCTGCCCCTCCTTTTCCTGGGGCACAGGGTGGGGATACGCTGCAGGGGCTTTTTCCGAGTTCCCTCTCGTCGAGGCGTTTGCGCTTACGCTCAAGACGATGGTGCACTCGCGGGGTGCCGTGCTCACTGCGCACGAACCGACCCTGCTCGCGGCCGACACCCTCCTGATCCCGGGAACCTTCGAACACACGATCGACGCCTCGATCCTGTCGATCTCCATCGAACCTTCGGCCACATTCCAGCTCTCGAAAATTCTCCGGGCCCATGCCGGTCTGGCAGTGTCCGTCAACATCCACTCCCGTTTCGAACAGCGGGAACGTATCATCGAACCGGCCGACCGCGGGGTGTTCGTGGAAAACGCGCTGAGAACACGGAACGAATTCTCGGGGGACATCCCGAACGCGAACGCCCTCGCTGTAGGGCTCGTCGGCGCGTTCAGTGCACTCCTGCCCGTGCATGCTTCCGGGACACTTTTCCTCGAACCCGAACTGGCGGTCCAGGTCGGGCTTCTCCCTGTCGCGCGAGGCATTTCGTGGAATGCGCACGGCATCCGGGGCACCATCTCGCTCGTATACAGGCCACGTACCGCGGTCCCGCCGCCTCCTCCCCCACCGCCGGAAAAGCCACCTCCCGAGCCGGTCCTCTCAGCCGAGATCAGAGGATACGGAACCGACGACGAGGGAAACGACACACCCTCTGCCCGCCTTCGAATCGAAGAGTTCGTCGGGGTACGCCTTCTCCCGGTTCTCCCATTCGTGTTTTTCGACGAGAACGACGACCGGATACCACTGCGATACCGTCTCCTATCCCGCGAGGAGACGACCGGCTTTTCTTTCGGAACGGCGTATACGGCCCGCACATCGGCCGTCGATATCCACCACGACGTGTTGAACATCATCGGCAAACGCCTCGCGGAGAACACGTCCTGTTCCATCGTCGTCACCGGATGCAATGCAGACGTCGGGCCGGAGAAGCGCAACATTTCCCTCTCGCGGAAACGTGCCCAGCGCATCCGCGCGTACCTTCACGACGTGTGGGGGATCCCCGAGCGGAGAATGGAACTCAAGGTGCGCAATCTCCCCGTCCTCAACTCTCCAGTGGTCGACGAGGACGGCTGCGCCGAGAACAGGCGCGTGGAGATCTCGTCCGATGACGCAGCAGTGCTCGGCCCTATCGCGGTGAGCGATACCTTGAAGCTCGCGACGAGACCAGTCATCCGCTTCCGCCCGCGGGTCACGGCGGAAGCCGGCATCGCGTCATGGTCGGTCGACGTTCTGCGCAGGGGCGACCGCATCGCCCGATTCGAAGGAGCGGACAGCGTGCCTGCACTTCTCGTCTGGGATATCACGACGCAGGAGGGGATCCCATTCGACGACACCACTGCATTTTCATACCGTCTCTGCGTCACGGACAAAAGGGGGCATACCGTCGAAACGCCGTTCGGCGAAATCGCCATCGAACGACTGACCATCCATCAAAAGCGGCGGGAGCGTTCGGAAGACCGGTGGATCGACCGGTATGCACTCATCCTCTTCGATTTCAACAGTTCCGACATCCCCGGCCATCACCGCGCCCTGGTCGACACGATCCGATCGCGCCTGCACCCCCGTTCGACGGTTTTCGTGACGGGTCACACCGACCGCATGGGGGACGAGCGCTACAACACGGAACTCAGCGCGCGGCGGGCGCAGGAAGTTCTCAGGGCGCTGGGGACGGCGAGAGGGTATTCAGCCGGTTTCGGAGAACGCGCCCCCCTTTACGGGAACGACACACCGGAGGAGAGGATGCTCAACCGCACTGTCCAGGTGCGGGTGGAGACACCCGTGGAATACAACGGCGAAGAGCCATGAACGAGACGCGGTTCCCTCTGCTCGGCACATGTTACGCCGAGACGGTCTACCTCTGCTTTTCTCTCGACGATATCACCAGTCAGGAGAAATTCCTGTCATCGCTGTGAATAGGTAAAAACCCGCTCATCTCTGTCTGTATGCGAAAGAGGGATGATGCAACAGGAATGCACGATACCGGCATCCATAGCCGTGGCTGGCTCCATCGCATAAGAAAACGGGCAGATCGAAAGCAAGAACCGGCCGGCGTGACCGATCGTCGGTAGAGACATTTCAGAGACACCAGTACCCACCAGCAGGATCCCTACGGCCGAACAGGTGAGGGAAAGAGGATATACGCGTTTACCACACCTGTTCCCGCAACATCCACCTCATTGCATCCGGGACTTGCGGGCGACACGTGCGAAACACCCTTCATCATCCCCTGCGGATTCGCACAGGCTTACGTCTCCACACACTGAGGTGGCGTTTCCAAGATCGTGCGCATGAAGAGAAACACGGGTAGAGTCACTGATCTTCGAAAAGATCCATTTGGGCCGTATCTCGCCCTTTCCTTTCCCTACCCTTTTTCATTTCCGGGCTCTTCACCACCTCCGCCTTACCTACTCCGCTACGTATTTCCGAAAGCAGGACGTCTACCCCCTCCCGCGGGTCCCACTCCTTACCGCCTTTTTCGATGAGAGCGCGGTTCCCCTCGACGCCGCGCGCAAAGAACCCCGGCGACACGATGAAGACGGGGGCATGTACGTTAAGAGCGAACGAGGCTGCGTTGAACGTTCCGCTCATTTTCCCGCTTGCATCGCGTTCAGGACCCGACTGGACGACGAGAACCGCTCGTGCCAGAGCGACGATGAGTTTGTTCCTCTCCATCGCGAAATAGGCTTTCCACCTTGCGTCCGGTTCGAACTGGGAAATGAGGAGAACGTTTTCTTCCCCTGCGTACTGACGCAATTCCTCCCGCAATCGGAAACGACGGAGTCCTTCGCTCGGTACGATCGTTGTCGTTCCCCCCGCTTCGAGGGCACCGAGATGCGCCGCCGAATCGACCCCTTTCGCGTGACCCGAGATGATGTTCACACCTTCCCCCGCAAGTCTCTTCGCCGTCTCGCGGGCAACATCCAAAGCCTTTTCCGCAGCGTCCCGCGCCCCAATGACGGCAATTCCCGGCCGGCGGAGCAGCGCCGTGTTCCCCTGCACATAGAGCAACGCCGGCATGGGCTTTTGCTCGTTGAATCGTTTCACCCGCTCAGGGAAATCCGGGTGCAGAGGGTGGAGAACCGTGTAAAGGCTTCCTCCTCGATCGGTCGGAACGCCCGCCTTAATTCGTGCAACATCATCGTGATCGATCTTCAAGGGGGATCGTTCGAGCTCATCCTCGCGGGAGATCAACCAGGAGAGGGTTTGCCCTTTTTCTTCGAGGTAATGCGCGATATCCCAGAGAGTTTTCGGGCCTATTCCCCGCAGGTTTCCTACCCGCTCCCATATGTATTCTTCTTCGCTCATCACCGCCGCATACGCGTTTTCGTTACTGTCAAAACGGAATCGGCATCGACTTTCCCCTTCTTGACCAGCACCGATGCGATGGCGTTCAGCGTTTCACCGAAACGGTAGAGATCGTCGAAAAGAAGGACACGACACCCTGCATAACGTCCATCCTTGATGTCTGATGCGCCGACCAGTTCCGCACTCCACATTTGCGGATCATCGATATTCTTCAACGCCGGGGCACTTTCGTCTTGAGGAGGTAATCCGTGGGCACGGTGACGCCGAGCATGGGACCTACCACCTCTGCGATGAGAAAAACAGGCTGAAAGGGCCTGGCGGTGCTGGATGATGGGACCGGGATGAAGGCCTGGACGGATTTCAGTTCCGATCGCGAACGCATGAAATCCTCGACCGTCCGTGCGATCGGTTCGACCATGGAACGCTCCCAGTGATATTTCAACCGGTGAAAGCATTCCCCGATATCGCTTCGAGTCGTCTCGCATGTCCGCCGCCCCTGTTCATCATATCCAGTGGGGATGCTCTTCTTGATATGGTTGTCGAGAGCCCAACCGTTTTGCGAGTTCCCTTCCAGCACGATCGGGTTGATGTTCATTTCCTCACGTGGCGAATCGAGAAATGCTCCGACGGGGAAAGATGGAATGAGGAGGGATTGTTTTTTCATCCCAATTCCGCCTGTCGATCCAGCATACGAAGTGTATGGCCAGGACCGCTTCTTTCCCTACGCTGCCTGCGTTATTCTTTTCTCCCCTCTCCGCTCAGGGCAACCCCGCATGTTTGTCGGCAATGGTATCCGCGAGAGTATCGAGGGCGGCATATGTGTCCGCCCGCGGCAGACCTTTGCACATGACGCCCTCGAGCACCTCCACCTTCAGGTTGGAGAGCGCTCCCGCAACCTCTTCTCCCGCTTTGCTCCCCCATCCGTACGAGCCGATTACGGCCGCATATCGCACCTTGGGCCGCAACAGGTTCGTCAGGACCGCGGCGGAAAGGACGGTCGGGTGAGCCCCGCCGAGGACAGTCGGCGTGCCGAGAACGAGCGTTGCGGCGTCGACGAGCGCCATCGCCATATCCCCGATGTCCGCCGAGGTGAGTTCGAATGGGTGCACGCGGATAGCGCGGTCTACCAGCGCATCGACGAGATGCATGACCATCGCTTCGGTACTGCCGTGCATCGAAATGTACGGGATGACGACGAGGTTCTTCACGTCATCGGAAACCCATTCCTCGTAGGCCGAGAGGATGAAACCAGCGTCATCGTACACCGGGCCGTGGCTGGGTGCGATGATGTCGAACTCGAACCTTCGGACTTTCTCGATGTTCTTCTGTATCGGCTTTCGGAAAGGCATCATGATTTCCGCGTAGTACCGTTTTGCGGCATCGTACACAGAGGGTTCGGTGCCGGCGAAGAGCGCCGACGAGGCGAGATGCGAACCGAAAAAGTCGCATGAGAAGAGGATGCGGTCTTCTGCCAGATGCGTCGTCATCGTCTCCGGCCAATGCACCCATGGCGTGTGGAGGAAACGCAGGGTCTTCCCGCCGAGATCCAACGTCTCCCCGTCGCCGACGATCTTGATGCGATCCGGGTCGATCCCGAGATGGTCGACAAGGAGTGGTTTTGCCTTGGGAGTGCAGAGGACGATCGCTTCGCTGTACCTGCTCATGAGAGACGGCAACACGCCCGAATGATCCTGTTCGGCATGGTGCGAGACGATGTAATCGAGACGCTCAACGCCTTCGAGATTCCTGAAGAGAACCTGTTCCATCGTGGGGTCCACGGTATCCATGAGAACCGTCCTCTCGCTCCCACGAATGAGGTACGCATTGTAACTCGTCCCGAGCGGCAAAGGGATCAATGAATCGAACAGGCGGCGGTTCCAGTCTATCGCCCCGACCCAGTACACACCCGGCCTGATTTCTCTTGGTTTCATGTCGTTGCCTTCTTGCTGTGAGATCAATACGAACTATGAATCGCTTATCGGTGGCAGGACAGATGTTCTCCCTCGTTACGATTCATCATGGGATGCTCGTTCTATGGAACTTCAACCTCGCTTTTTCCTTCAAAGCGAGAAACGAATGTACCGAGGAAGCGAGCATGAGAGGGTATGCTTCGTAGTAACCCCGCCACTCGTCTATAAAGCCGAAAAAGAGCGAAAAAGTTCCTAACGTGCCGAGCACAATGGGGAGAGAGTATTTCAGAAACGGTGGTTTTCGATCCCAGTCGTGGAATATCAACACGAGAAGAGCGGAAAGCACGAGCGAGGCCGGCATCCATGCCGTCTTCAGAAAAATGAGGTTTCTGTGAAAATGAAATTCGACGGCCGCACCGGGGTTGTTCCGAAACGCGAGAAAGATCAACCCCCTGATGAGGGAATACACCGCGGCAAGAATGAGGATCACGGAGAGGTATCGCTTTTCAGAGAATTTCCCGCGATAGGCAACCGCGAAAAGGGGGATCAACAGCAGCGCCGTTTCCTTGTTGATGGAACAAAGGGCGAATACGAAAAAGAACATCCACCCGCGCCGTTCGAACAGCGCATAGAGCCCCGCCGTGAAGAGGAACAGTTGCGGCGGGTCGTAGATGTACGACACGTAGCGAAACAGCACGGGCAACAAACCCAAGGCGAATGCGAGAAGAACTACGCCGACCGCCCTTTCCGCGGATATGCCGCATGTGCCCGCGATCAGTTTCACGGCGACACGGCCGAATCCCGCGAAACAGAGAAACATGAGAAGCGACGCCGTCGCGTATTCGAAGGCGGCATCGCTCTCCCATCGGAACGCTACGAATGCTCTGCGAACCACGTCGTTACTGTGCGCGAGCACGGCCAGCGACTGTTTCCAGTCGGTGGGTGCCACCGAAGAGACGGCCTTCACCGTCCACGGCAGGAGTGCTCGGCAAACGAAGGGGCGGTGCGCTTCCCCGTTCACCATGGCGAGGAACTTCGCCTTGTAGTACTGGTTTATGCCCATGTGGTGCCGATCGGGACGCAGGAAAACGAAGAGAACGGCTCCGCTGAGTAAAACAAGGACGCCGAAAATGAGTACCTGCCGGAGTGTATTCGATAGAGGAAGACTTCGCATACGGCGGGAAAATAAAACCGGCTCGATGATTTCGCGAAGAGGTTTACCGCCATTACTCGAGAAAAAACCGGGTCGGGCAGACACGGCATCTTCAACCGCATCGAGTGGAAAACGAGATATGCTTAGCGAAACGAAAGCTGCTCTGGTTAAGCACAAACAGCCAAGCGATATTTCTCCTCCAGCTTATGGCGATATTCATCGCGGAGTCTTGGTCCATTCCATAAACAAGCTCTTTCAAACTGATTCCCGCTTGTCCATCATGATGATAGAAACCGGTCAGTGCATCTCACACAGTGTTTGCTCCGGAAGAGTCAGAAGGGATGAGCCCTATCTGCATCTCCATGTATGCCAAAGATAAACCGACTGCATCGATAAGGGGAAATATTCTTGCCTTCACTTACCACCCAGAATGAATCATATCTGAGCATCAACGCATAGTCGCGAAGATTGTGAGGAATCGTTCGAACCCCATACAATTCCATAGAATCGATTTGCTCTACGCCCTTTATATACAGATGACTCAAGGCGTTACTGAACAGCATGCATTTTATGAAAATGAACAACGATTGGGAATCCGACCAACGCCGCCTTCTCAGAAGACCACTATCATGAACGTTTTCATGATCTCATTCATGTCGTTCTTCATCCTCACTTCTCTTGAAATCTTACTCATGTCTTGTTATCTTTCAATATGAAACAGCAATCAGCAATCGAAGCGTTGATTAACGATGAACTCACAAAAGATTTAAGTCATTTCTTAGAAACGAGGTTGAAAAATAAATATGGCAGACAATGGTGGGAAAAAGGTGTATATGAAAAGCTTAATAAAGCAACATCAGAGAATGAAGCGCTAAACAGAACCTACCCGGAAAATCGCAGGGAAGAAATTCGACGACGTGAAGGTGAATTCGACTTCCAGTTAGCATGGACGGTTCTCCGTAATAATCAGGATATTCTTCAATGGAAATCAGAATTTTCGTTCATGCAAATTTGGAATAATGTACGGGAGGCGAGAAACAGGTGGGTTCATAAGGGAACAAAGCTTCCATCTTTCAAGGTCGAGTTACAAGATATCGATGCATTGTATACAGCCGCACAAGCACTCGGCCTCAGTGACGACACTATACACAAGTTGAAGGTTTTACAAGACCTCCGTCGTCGCACCGAAAGTTCTTATAAAGGCCCGATAACACAGGAAGAACTTGCCAGAGAACTTGAAGCGGTAAAGCAGCGTTCCCAGAACGTCGAGCAGAATGATACACCGTGTACGGCAGTCGTATCCGCCGAGAGCGAACCTTCCGATTCACCCTCTTCACAAACGCCATCTCTTCTCGAGAAGGCGCAAAGACTATTCCAGCGACTGTTCCCCTTCATCCCCCCGAAATACGGATTCGCCGTCGGCGTTCTCTCTCTCGTCGTCATCGCTATCGCCGCCGCTGCGTCCTTCCGCTTCCTCCTGCCATCATCTCACGAGAACAATGAAGGAACAGGTATCGTCGGAACCATGACGATGCCGCAGCCGACAGCCTCGGTGGATACCCCGCAACAGAATGTCCAGCTCCCCAAACCATCCAAGCTACCCCGGACGCTCCCACGTGACGAGGAGGTGAAATCTCTCCGCGAAGAATCAAGCTCCGTTGCTCTGACTCGCACGAATCTCCTCCGGCTCCTGACCGGTGCAGGCGACGTCCGAAGGGCCTATCCCCGCTACGCGCGCTGGTCGGAGGAACAGGTTGCGGCGGACCTCGCCGCCCTCAGCAGCGACCGCGCCGAACTCCGGCGCCACGTGGCCCGCTGGAAGAAATACATTGTCGAGCTGCAGGAATACTCCACCGACCGGATCTGCAACACCGTCGTCAGCCACTTCGGCCAATAGCATGAAGCATCCCCTCTCCTCCCTCTTCGTCCTCCTTCTCAGCATCAGCCTCTCATCCTGTTCGACGACCAAGATCACCGTCTCCGGTTACGGTATGGTCGGCGGCGAATGGGTGCGGGGTTCATCCTTCCGCTTGCACGACTGCTCCGGCCATCTCAGCATCGGCTCTAAACCGGTCATCCTGACCACGGCGATCCTCTCCGCGATGTCCGGCGTCTTCCTGAGCGTGGACTGCCCCGACAACCCAGGCCTCGACCCGATGCGATGGGCAGCCTTCGCTGCGGCGGCCGTGTCGTTCTGGATGTATGCGACCTCACCCGTTCTCGACCTCCAGGAGGGACATTACCCGTACTTCGAGTCCGACGAACCGGATATCCGGCCCGGAGAAAAATTCCCCCAGTCGTACCGCAAGTATGTCACCGTCGAGAACTGCATGCTCATCTTCTCCGACATCCCGAGGAAACGGTACGTGAAGCTCATGGTCAACGAGAACCGTTTCATCACCGTGGATACGAAGTCCCTCCCGCGTTAAAAACAGCCGCTCGCCTTTTCCCGCGCTTGCCCGTATAGCGTGAGCCCCTCTCCCGGAGAAAGGGGAAGCCGTCTCTCCGCATGCCAAGAGGGGTTTCGTATTACCGGATCACCATGAGGCGGTACAACGCGGTCTCCGATCCGCATTCGACGAGAATGAAATGGGCACCGCTCCGAAACGGTCGGATTTCGATGAAGCGGTCAGAACGGCTCTCGTCACCGGAATCAAACTCCATACATGTCGTTTCTCTCCCATCTTCGGAGAATACCCTGACGACCGCATTCCCCCTGCCTTTGACGGGTATCGAAACGCCACGGTCACGGCCCCATATCATCGGGTTCGGAAAGACCGACCGTTCCTGCGTACCAGGGACTGGGATGATACACACCGGTGAATACGTGTACATCCCATCGCTTTCCACCGCTTTGATGCGGTAGGAGACAACACCATGCCGAGAGAGATCGGTGCACGGAGCAGCACTTCGGTCCACCCAACGGTATATCCGTCCTCGATTTTCTGTCACTATGACGCCGCCGATTTTCTCCCAGAGCGACCTGTCGCATGATCGCTCGATTTCGTAAGAGACGACGCCCTCACTCTCCGTTTCCCACTCGAGTCCTACACCGTTCTCGGAATATGCGGCCGTGAAGGAGAGGAAAACGACGGGCAGGGGGACATTCGACACTGAGGAGTTGTATAGTGTATTCGTGTACCCCCCAGCGAGCCCCGCGAGGCTCTCGACATAGAAATTCGGATCGTTGCCGTTCACGTAGCCTTCCGAGTTGACCAGCATGAACGTGCCGGTCCCCCACCCTCCGCGGACTTGGACTTCCATGATGGGAACCTCGGTGTTCTGCGTCCAGGACGGCGTGAATGAACCGACCCAAGAGTAGAAACGGTAGGTCCAGCCCCCGCTCGACTCGACGGTCTGGAGAGCGATGCCCATGCCCGTGAGATTGACCGGCGTGTCGAATGTCACGCCGTATGCGCTGTCGTACTTTATCGCGAACAGGATGGCACTGATCGCCGCTTGGAAATCGCCGCCGATCGGTTTGAGCCTGATCTGGAGGGTACCGCCGTTATTGAAAATCCCCCCCGCCAGATCCACCGCGAAGCACGATGGGAAGGCTCCGATGGAGAGGAACAAGCACAGCGCCGCACAAGTCAGGCGCATGCGGCCGACGCCGCTATGCATGATCATCGCTATCGCGTTACCTGCGTTCACACTTCGCGGGACCGTCCTGCGTTTCCCCCGTTACCGGGCAATAGTGAACGGGCGCATGGTAACGACATCCCCGATTTTCCACACGAGAACGTACAAGCCGGACGGAAGGTCGGCGACGTGGAAATTCATGATATGGTAACCGGGGGGGAACTCGGTGCCCGCCAGGAGTTCCTTTCGTAAGGTACCCGTCACGTCGTAGATCGTTGCATAGAGCGTGGACACCGCCGGTAATGACACGGACACGCGGAATGCCTCATCGACGGGTTGTGGGAAGAGGTCGCACACAACCGGAACGGTTTTCCCGGCGTTCAACGGGACGAGGAGCACTCCCGAGTATTCGGATTTCCCATCCCGGTCGATTTGGCGCAGGCGGTATGCCGCGATTTCCGCCGAGCGGAACACGGCCGAAAGATGGTCCGTGTATTCATAGTGTCGGGCAACATTGGATGTGCCCGCCCCTTCCACGAAACCGATTTTCGACCACGTGCTCGTATCGAACGACCTCTCGACATCGAACCCGTAGTTGTTGCATTCCGTCGCGGTCGTCCATTTCAGGAGGACATCGGATCCCTTGAGGGAAGCGGTGAACGATCTCAATTGAACCGGGAGGGGGACGTTCTGGGCTGTATTGTTGTATATCTCCTCGCTGTAGCCGTTGTCGACCCCGGCAAGCGATTCGAAATAGTAATTCGGGTCGTAATAGATATTGTTTACCCCGAAAGGCCCGATCAGACCCTCCTGACCGACGAGGGTGAACACGCCCGTACCGGAACCGCCGGAAACGGTCACCTGCATGAGCGGGTATTCCACGTTTTGCGTCATCGTCAATGTGGTTTGCCCGACCCATGAGTATATCATGTAGGTGTACGAGCCCCATTGGACCGTCGCATCGAGCGCCATCGCGACCCCCGTGTAATTCGTTGGGGGGCTGAACGTTACGCCGTAGACTGTCGGGTACTTGATGCCCAGGAGGACGGCGGAAACTTCGGCGTTGAAATTCCCCCCCGTCGGTTTCAACCGGATTACGAGAGTGCTCCCGTTCGCAAATATCCCTGCTTCGACCTCGGTGCTTTTCAGGACCGGGCTCAACAGAATTAAGGTGGGAAACAACAACTTCCATGCTTTCATGTCATTTTCCCTTTCATTGCACTCGCACGGCGGAAGAACCGGCGCTCACGGCACTTGTGAGTACCTGGTGGAGCTCTGGTTATTGTTGAGGTTTATTAGAATGATGACCCTGTCGTTTCCGACGCCGTTATACTTGACCTGCCCGTTCAAATTGACATCTTCTGCGTAATAGCCGTCGAGGGTCGAACTCTGGTTATTGTTCAACCGCGTAAGAATGAGCACCCTGTCGTTCCCGACGCCGTTATACTTCAATTGCCCGTTCCCGTTGACATCACCCGCCCATAAACCGTAGCGGTTCGTCCCCAATGTCGCCATAGGCTCCGAGCCCCAGGCTTGCGATTGCGCGGTGGTGAAATTGTACACCACTGCCGGTGCGGTACTAATGGAGTGCGCGACGGATGATTGCACGGCCAGGTGGTTCCTGTGCCGGATGACGATATAGTAGGAACCCGAAGGGACAGGAAAGGGGATATCTTCGTCCGCCGACGCCGTCGGGTTGACGATCACCCCGTCGCTCCTGATGAAAGCGGACCTGCTCGCGACGACTGGACCGTTATATGTCGAGCGGAGTTGCACGAGAACCCAGTCCACGACGCCGGCAGGGAGTTGATCGCCGAAAACGACGGGGTCCTGCGCGTAGGGGGATGAGCGTTGATCCTGGAAGTCCCTGTTTCTCAACTGCGTGTGCATCGAGTCCCCGGAAGCGACATATGAACCTTGGAGGAAGGCTTTCACCCTGACACGCGAGTGGAACAGGTAGATATAACCTGTAACGGAACTGCACGGGATGGGGTTGTTGACCTCATCCCGCATGAGGCATACGGAAAAGATGATCGGGACGACGAATGGGGTATTCAACTGCTTCGCCCTGAACTGGACGGAGACGATCCGCCCCCCGGGAACGGTGACCGGGACCATGCCCAGGATCGCTTCGTCGATCGTAAACGCCCCGGGCGTCGAGTGGTCGATGTACGACGTCGTAAGGGCTCCCTGGGAGCCGAGGAAATTGTCGGAAATGATATTGACCACGTCGATCTTCGCCGCATCGTAATTCACCCGTATCGAGTAAGCGAAGAGTTCGCTCACATCATCGACCCGTACGTAGAACCAGTAGTTCTGCATGGTGGAGACGTATACGGGCGAGTTCTCGACGCTCACGACCACTGCCCGGGTTTCGAACCCCAGAACACTGAACCATGCCAGGCAGATAACACAAAAATTGCGTAGCGATCTCATCATGCCTCATCGCAAAACGGTGAAGGGCGTGACGGTATACACCCCCTGACCACGCAGGACGGCATAGTACACGCCGTTCCGGAATCTTCCCCGACCAACGGGAACGAGCGGCAGTGAAAATTCCTTCCGTCCGGGCTCTATGACCCCTTCGTACACGATCTCCACGAGCGAACCGGTGTTATCGTACACGGAAAGCGTAATCGTTGTCGTAGTCCGCGAACGGACAGGGAGAAAAACCCGCTCCCCGGCAGGGGACGGGTAAGAAGGTTCTAAGGAAACGCCCGGCTCCATGGCAGGTGGGTTGATTTCGTCCACATGCACGACAATGGCCCCATCATCCGTTTCGGCTTCGATGGGAGTCTGGGATGAGTCGTATAGGACAACCGACACGAAACCGAGATTCGCCGTGCCGTACCGCCTGCCTATGAACACCAGCGTGAACAAGTCGCCGTCGCCCCGGCAGTGGCCCGAGCCCAGTATCGACTCGTCGGCGCCCGCCATTTCCTTCACAGGGTTGATGTCGCGATAGAAAAACGTCTGGTACCCGCGGAAGAAACCGCTTGCACAGACATCGGTGCATTGCAGGACGGCCGTGTCGTACCGGATGCGTATTCCATATGTCCGCAGTGTCTGGACGCTCTCCACGCGGATCGTCACGGCAATGCGGTCGCCGATGTTGACGGTCTGTTCTTTCGGCGAAAACGACACCCTCGGTCTCGGTTCCGTTCGGGCGCTCACCGAACACGCGAACAGAAGGACCATCGTGGTCGTATGGAGAGCCTTTCTCATTCTCGTCCTCGCAACGGAGGTTGGGGCCGGGCTCCCCACCCGGCCCCATTCCGCCAAACATCATCTCGTGACGTGGATCGCCCTCTGGACCGCATGGCCGCCGCCCGTCAGCCGCAGGTAATACACGCCCGCCGCCACCGCCACGCCGCGGTCGTCGCGCCCGTTCCACTGGACCTGGTAGGTCCCGCGATCCATGCTGCCGCTCGCGAGCGTCGTGACTTTCCTGCCGAGACCGTCAAACACTGCCAGCTCGACCTGGCTCGGCGACGGGATCCCGAAGCGCACGACCGTCGAAGCGGAGAAGGGATTCGGGTAGTTCTGCCCGAGGACGAACGCGCACGGCGAGGCTCCCTCGATCCTCGTGCCGATCGAGCGGTTCCGGGCATCGCGCAGGAGAGCGCCCGTCAGCGATACGCCGTCCGGGCTCCCCGAGGATGCGCTGAAGCTCAGGACGACGAGTTCGCCCGACCCGGCGGCGGTCCCGTCCAGAACCGCACCGTCTACGGTCAGCCTCCCTCCTTCGTCCTTCGCCCGCACGAATGCGCCGTCGCCGAGGAGACTCCCGGCCCGCGCGCCCTCGAAGCGCAGGCTGCGCGTGTCATAATCGACCGTCAGGCTGAACGCTTTCACCGCCCCGCCGTTCCCCGACAGCACGATGGGCACCTCGACCGTTCCGGCCGACTGCACTTCACCCGCGACCGCCAGCGACACCGGCCCGACCTGCGGAGACTCTTTCGGGTACACGTTCCCCGCCGAGAGACCGTAGCTGATCGCGAAAATGACCAGGTCCTCGAAGTCGATCTTCCCGTCCGGGACCGGCAGGCCGTCGACGTAATTCGTCGTCGTCGGGCCGATATCGTACTTGAGACGGTATGCCGAGTACGGCGCGGGTGCGACGATCCCCGACACGTCCCTGAAATACGGCAGAGACCATTTGTTCAGGTCATGGACATCCACCAAGCCGTCGCCGCGGGAACTGTCGATCGCTACCGGTGGTCCGGCCGTGTAATGCACGACATCGCCGAGATAGACCCTCGCCTTCCCGTCGTCGGAGAGGTCGAGGGCGTAAGCGGCGTTCATCTTGTTGCGCAGCTTCGCGTCGGCAAACGTGATCGGCGTCGGCCACGGGACCTTCGGCCGTACCGACAGCCGGAACAGCGCGTTCACCGCGTCGGAGACGACCTCCGGGTTGAGCGGCGCCGTGATTGCCGCGTGCATCTCGAGCAGTACGTTCGAACCGCTCCCCGCCGTCCTCCGCACGAAGAACTGCACGGGATTGCTCCCCCACAGCGACCCCAGCGACACGTCGCTCTCGTACGCCTTCCACATCGTCGTGTCGATGTTCAGCACCACATCGGCCGCGAAAATATTCGCTCCCGTCGGCGGCGTCCCCGGGATCAGCATCGGGATCACCTCCAGCGTGCAGCCGAGGTACGACCACGACCAGTCATACACCAGGTCGCCCGTGCCCATCCACGACTGCCACGGCTCCGTGCTCGCCGGGATGGTCGACTCGTCGAAACTGTCGTCCGGGTACCGGTCGGTGATGATTAGCGGCAGGGCCGCACCCGGGTTGAGGATGACGAACGGCGTGAAGTGGTTCGTCGTGAACGTGAACGTGTCCCCCGGGCCGTACCCCGACGGCGCGACGTCCGCGTATGTCCCGCCGATGGGCACCCACGTGGACGACGCCTCGTTGTAGTAATAGATGTTGGACAGCGCCCCGATGCCCGAGGGCAGGTCGTTGAGCGTGACCGTCACGGTGAACGAGTAGTTCGGCATGTCGGACGTGATGACGAGGTACATGCCGCCGAGCGCGCCCGATGGTGCGGGCGGGTACCCGTACGGCGGCTCGACGAAGCGCTTGATCGAGACGTGCCCGCCGCCCGCCGGCAACGTCGTGAAATTGAGCGCTACGCCGTTCGCGGGGGAAACGTACGGGCCGGTTGCCGTGATGGGGATGTCCAGGTCGTTCCACGGGTAGTAATCCACATTATCCGAGACTTTGTCCCCGAGCTGACCGCTGGGCGCGGCATTCAGCATCTGCGCAACCGTCGCTTGCGGGTTCTCCGGCATCTCCAGCGTCCCGCTCACGTCTTTCGGACCTTTGTTACTCCCCCACCAGTTGCCGGTGGCGTAGACGAGCGGTCCGGTGCTGGACACGCCGTAATCGGTGTTCCCGTATATTTTATTGTCGTGGATCTTGACGACGCTCTGGTCCGTCGTCAAGTAACCGACGTCTACTCCGTAAGTGTTTCCCGTCAGTATGCATCCGTATATTTCGGCTTCTGTTCCCGGACCATAGTAATCGGATACCGCTATTCCAGCGGAAGTCCAACCACCGGACGCGAACCCTGTACAGGCCGTTATGGTCGTGTTCAGGACCTTCCCTTTTCCGCCGGCGCCGAACTCGACGCCGTAATCCAGCCAGTCGCCGTCGCCTTTCCCTGTGTATGTACAGCCGACGACATCTGCGATGGGGTTCGTCGCCATCACACTGCCGCGTATATGGACACCGATCCTCTCGATATTGCTGAAGGTCGTATTCTTGACGAGGTTGGCGCTGCCTCCGAAAAACACGATGCCCCTTCCAAAATACTGGGCATACCTTACGTTCTTGACGACGCAGTTTTCGACGACGAGGTTGCCACGCGACTGTATCCCCATCGCGACCTGTTTGCCGCCGCAGTCAAGCGTGATATTCTTTATCGATACCGTTGCATAGGGATCGACGTATATGAACGCGTCCGACTTATCCGACTTCGACGAGCTGTTTGTCGTGTTGAATCCCGGCTTGACCGTGGTGCTCGATGCGGCGTCTCCCACGATATTCACATTCTTGGTAATGTCCACTTGGGCGGGCTCGGTGTACGTGCCTGCCGTCAGGTGAACCGTACTCCCGCTGACCATCCCGATCCCCTCCATCAACCGCCCCGTTGTGCCGGACTGCGGTCCCTGATCGGTCACGTAGAGGTCGGAGAGGTCGGGCTGGAAGCCGATAGCCGCACTCATATCCGTCCCGCTGGCTAGGTAAGGCGTGTAGTCGACATTGCCGTTGATTTTTGCCGCTACCTGCGAGGGTGTCAAGCCTGTCCCCCACCAGTTCCCGGAAGCGTCGATGGGTGTAGTGAGATTGGACCACACAGCCCATTGGTTCGAGGAAAAACTGTTGTGTCTGATGACAACGCCCGATATGGAACTGCCTGAAGAAGCTTTGTATACGAACACCCCGCCCCTGCCGTTTCCGTTCATCACGCAATTTTGGACGGTGACGTCATTGATCGAACACGTCCCTTCGGTGCCGATGAGAATGCCGTCCGTCGAATTGTCGTTGAGCACTGAGTTTTTAATTACGATATGGTTCGAGGAACTCGATGGTGGGTCAGGCCAGTTCCACTCCCATATGCAAATCCCGTGTGAACCGCTTGAGTACCCTGCATTGTTGGAAGCCGTGGCTCCATCGATTACTACATTGTTGACTGTTTTAAGATTCATTCCCTTTGCCGTGTTATTGCTGAAATTTCCTCCCGTGATGTGTAAGGCAATGACCGTGTGAGGTATGTCAACATCGAAGCCGATTCCATGTTCTGCGTCGTTCCAACCGTTATACGTGAAGTCGGAGTTCTTGATGTTGAAGTCCGTCAATGTCCCCCGCGCTGAGCAACCCCATGATCCTGCATGGTGGATTTCGCAATCCTCGATGTTCACGTACGTGTACGTGGCATTGTCAAAGTGCAGGTTCCTCGCCTGGGCGTATGCGATCTCAACATCTTTGAACACGATGCTGGCGAAGGTGCCGCCGGTTTCCCCGACGATGACAGCCCACTGTGCCGAGTACGAGTTCGTGGATTTTTTCGTGAACGTCATCCCTTCGATCCATACATCCAAGGCATAGGATGCATTCTTCACGATTTCCAACCCGTGTTGCAATCCGCTGAACTCGACGATGGTCTGGCCTTTGCCGGCGCCCGTCAATTTCAGGCTCTTGTCGATAAACATATCGCGCCAGGACCACCCAGTTTCCTGGTACGTCCCCGCAGCGATGACGATCTCGTCACCGGCCGACGCCACGCTGATTGCCTTGTTGATCGTTTTGAACGGCTGTGCTTGCGTGCCGGGATTCGCGTCGTTCCCCGAAGGGGAGACATACCACGTCGCGGCGAGCGCCGAGGCCGAGAAGAAGAGCACTATCAGCGCGGCCACCGACGCCATGCACATGAAGCGTTTGAAGAGGTCCATACAAACTCCTTACTGTTGTGAAGTGGTATGAGAACGCAGATGAATTGTGGACGGTTTGTTCTGTTCGCTGTTCTTCCGGTGTTTCTCCTCGATCGCGGCACTCTTCAGAAGGGCGCATGCGATGCTTTCCAGCGACAGCACTTTTCCTCCTTTCCAGGGCGTCGCGGCGGACGGAGACTCGATGGTCGGCACAACCGCTTCCTCGGGTGCTCTCAAGGAGAGGTATTCCCCTTCCGGGATCATGGCAAGCTCGAGGATGGCGTCGACGAGGAACGCGACGATGTCTTCCCCCGCCTGCACGAGGATAGCGCGCGTTCCCGCCGATCTCTGCACCCTCCCCATCCCCAGGTGGTCGGCGAGGTCTACACAGAGGAGCTTGCGGGCA